>NZ_MXAX01000026.1:0-507 GCF_019249195.1 Rickettsia sp. TH2014
CTTATCACATGCGAGTAATTATTACGTACCCAATCCGCCATGAACCTTGTTGGCATGGTTAGCGTCAGGGTTTTTGTTTCATTATAATAGGCAGCTACTGCTTTAGAAAACCAAGCTGCATCTATAACCTCCCCTAATTCTTCTCTTAATCCCTTTCTTATTCGATTCCACACTGTATTTTCTAATATTTCTTCTGATATTGCTGATGATTTATTACTTGAGGCTAATTTTTCAGTAGGTTCGCAGTGAGCATCAATATTAAATTTTGCTTTTTTTGGTATCATCGTTTCTTTCTCTTCTAATTCTTGCACATAATAACCGTTAATGCCATATACTGCCTCTAGTTGCTCGCTTATGCATGCTATTTGTCGTTGGCTTAAATTGATATGGCTTGGAACTAGTGCAGTAATAAAGCTATTATCATAATTTGCTTTAAACTCTACTATAGTTAGTATTTTATATGCTAATTCTGTACTGAATCTTCCTGCTATCTTCTTCCTTATCTGC
>NZ_MXAX01000027.1:0-1431 GCF_019249195.1 Rickettsia sp. TH2014
AGGCATAACTGCAATATGGAGGCATGACCCGGGAATGACATAGTAACATTGCCCAATACAAAAAAACATGCACAAAAATTATCTAGAACAATTACAAAAATTACCGATTACTTTAATTTTACTAATTAGCTTAATTTGCTGCATTGGTTTTGTTGTGCTTTATTCTGCAGCGAATAGCAATTTGCAGCCTTGGGCTTACAAACAAATTATAAATTTTTGTATATTCTTGCCGTTAGCTATTGTTGTTGCGTTGATTGATTTGCGTATAATCTTCAGATTATCGTATATCTTCTATTTTTGTGTACTTGCTTTACTAGTAGCCGTGGAGCTTTTCGGTTTAACTGCCATGGGCGGAAAAAGATGGATTGATATCGGTATAGTTAAGCTTCAGCCTTCCGAACCGATAAAAATCGCCGTTGTATTAATGCTTGCTAGATATTTTCATTCACTCACAATCGATGATCTTACAAAATTTCACAAAGTTATCGTACCGATTATTGGAGTTTTAATACCGACTTTTCTAATAATTAGAGGACCGGATTTAGGTACGGGAATGATTGTTTTAATTGTTTCGGCAATTATATTTTTTGCAACGGGTTTTAGAATAAAATATTTTATAATACTAGGTCTTGCTGCTCTTATTAGTCTGCCTATTGCTTGGAATATGATGTATGATTATCAAAAAAAACGGGTAATGGTTTTTTTAGATTCCGAACATGATCCGCTCGGTGCTAGCTATAATATTATTCAGTCTAAAATCGCTATAGGTTCAGGTAGCTTATTTGGACGAGGTTTAAATCAAGGTAGCCAAAGTCATTTAGATTTTCTTCCTGAACATCAAACAGACTTTATCTTTGCTACTTTCGCTGAAGAATTCGGCTTTATAGGAGGAATGTTTTTACTAATATTATATTTTGCACTTATAACTATTTCTTTATTAATTGTCGCAAATTGCCGAGAGATTTTTAGTAAATTAATGGTAATAGGTATTACTTCGATTTTATTTAGTCACGTATTTATTAATATAGCTATGGTTATGGACTTGCTTCCCGTAGTAGGCGTACCACTACCATTTATTTCTTACGGCGGAACAATGATCGCATCCATGCTAATAGGCTTTGGACTTGTGATGAATGCTCAAGTACACGGACATACCACTTTAAACTAGTTCAATTATATTGATAAAATTGATAACATAAATTAATAATAAGTTGCACTTCACTTTCTTATTTATTGTGTAAAGCGAAATTTCCTATTGACTTTTATATAAAACAGTATAGATTTCTTTACAATTTAACTTTTATTAAAGAATTTATACTAAGCTATGTAAAAGAACAAAGAAGCTTAACAAGACAACAAAAAGAAGCTATAGGTTTATTATCTGTTGGTACATTTCTTGAATATTTTGACCTTATGCTTTATGTGCATATG
>NZ_MXAX01000028.1:0-1743 GCF_019249195.1 Rickettsia sp. TH2014
GAAGGAATAGTTATTCATATTTCAAAAAAACTTATAATTTACAGCAAAAATAGCTAAAATTAAATCTTTTTAGAAATGTTCACAGAGCCTAGAACTTAGAAATCTAAGTTTAACTAAACGGGGCAAATCAAAATGACTTCTACTAAAAAAATAATAATCTTTCTAACATCACCTTCAAATTCTAAAGATCGTAAGCGTCGTAAAGAACTCCTTAATTCATATTGTCGGCAAAATAATTTCACTATATTACAAATCTTAGAGCAAAGCTCATTTGATTATACTATTTTAAGAGAGCTAGTTGCTCAAATCGTACACGAGCCTAAAGGAACCATTACTACTTTTATTGAAGATAAATTATTAAACACTCCAAACAGTATAGTTCTCTTTTCAGTAATTGGGACTTTATATTTACTTGGACTGATTAAAACGGAAATATATAATAAATCTTATACTGAGTTAAAACTTTGTGGTTCAATACTTGATGATTTTTTAAGTATTGCGACCTTTTAATCTTAATTTTTATATTCCAGGATAAATTATAGTATGCTAAGATATTGCTTTTAAAAATGAGTGATTATCAGTGTCAAAATTCTCATTTAACATTCATCATCAGAATAAAAAAGCTAGAAGCGGCATTATCACAACCGCACACGGTGAGATTCGTACTCCGGCCTTTATGCCGGTCGGGACTAGAGCAACCGTTAAGGCAATGCTGCCTGAATCAGTAGCTGAAACGGGAGCAGATATATTACTCGGCAATACTTACCACTTAATGCTGCAGCCAAGTGCTGAACGTATAGCACGCCTTGGCGGTTTGCATCAATTCATGAATTGGGATAAGCCTATACTCACCGATTCCGGTGGTTTTCAGGTAATGTCCTTATCGAAGTTACGCAAGATAACCGAAGAGGGAGTAAGTTTCAGCTCTCATATTAACGGTGATAAATATATGCTAACGCCTGAGCGTTCTACTGAAATACAATATCTGCTCGGTAGCACGATCACTATGGCTTTTGATGAATGTACCCCTTATCCTGCAACCTTTGAGGAAGCTAAAACTTCTATGCAGCTTACGACTAGATGGGCGAATAGATCACGTAATGCTTTTGTTAAGAGGGAAGGCTATGCACAATTCGGTATTATTCAAGGTAGTGTTTATGAAGAATTACGTGAGCAATCGGCTAAGGATTTAATAGAACTCGATTGTGAGGGTTATGCGATAGGCGGGCTTGCGGTAGGTGAGGGGCAGGAGCTTATGTTTAAAGTGCTTGATTATGCCCCTGATTTTCTGCCGCAAAATAAGCCGCGTTATCTAATGGGCGTCGGTAAACCTGCTGATATTATCGGTGCTGTACGCCGAGGTATAGATTTGTTTGATTGCGTAATCCCAACTCGTTCAGGTCGTAACGGTCAGGCTTTTACTAAATACGGCACGGTAAATATTCGTAATAGCAAATATGCAGATGATAACGAGCCGCTTGAACATGATTGCCCATGTCCAGCTTGCACTAATTACACGAAAGCTTATCTACATCATTTAGTTAGAATAGGTGAAATACTTGGAGCAATGTTAATGACCTGGCATAATCTTACATATTTTCAAAGCCTCATGAGCCGCATTAGAGAATATATTAAACTAGGTAAAGATTTTGATTTTGATTCTTAAATTGACTAATTATAAAACGTACTTAAATATGTTATGTTATGGAAAAGGGGTCGTGCCTCCGTATTGCAGTTTAGAGT
>NZ_MXAX01000029.1:0-2514 GCF_019249195.1 Rickettsia sp. TH2014
TAACTGCAATATGGAGGCATGACCCATATTTTTTGATCCTCACGTGCTAGTTGTACGCTGCAGTCAAAAAATATGAAAAACCTTGCTCTTTTCCAAATTAAACTTCGTCTATTTTTAAGCTTTATATACAAAAAATTAATTTAAAAACCATATGAACCAACAATTAAACAATTTAACCTTGCCTATATACATGGATTATCAGGCAACAACGCCGCTTGATCCAAGAGTAATGGGGGCAATGTTGCCATATTTTACTACCAAATTCGGGAATCCTCATTCACGTAGCCATTCTTTCGGCTGGGAAGCAGAAAACGCCGTTGAAGAGGCAAGGAGTAGAGTAGCAAGGTTAATAGGAGCAGATACTAAAGAAATTATTTTTACCTCCGGTGCAACCGAATCTAATAACCTTGCAATAAAGGGAATAGCAAAATTTTACGGCAATAAGAAAAATCATATTATTACTATAGTCAGTGAACATAAATGCGTACTTGATGCTTGCAGGCATTTAGAGCAGGAAGGTATAAAAATCACATACTTACCAATTAAACCAAATGGAATAATCGATTTAGAAACTCTAAAAAATGCTATTACTGATCAGACTATGTTAGTTTCAGTTATGGCGGTTAATAATGAAATAGGTGTTGTTCAGCCTTTAAAGGAAATAGGAAAAATTTGCCGTGAAAGAGGCGTTTTTTTTCATTCTGATATTGCTCAAGGATTCGGTAAAATTCCAATTGATGTTAACGAGTTTAATATTGATCTTGCTAGTATCTCAGGGCATAAAATTTACGGTCCGAAAGGAATAGGGGCGTTATATGTAAGGAAAAAACCTCGTGTGCGTGTTACGCCACTCATAAACGGTGGCGGACAGGAGAGAGGTATGCGTTCGGGTACGCTACCGACTCCTTTAATCGTAGGGCTTGGCATGGCTGCTGAAATAGCGTATAATGAGATGGAAAAAGATACTAAGCACGTAAATTACTTATTCGACAGATTTTTAAATAATATACATAGCCGAATTTCGGAAGTTTATTTAAACGGTGATAAAAATCAAAGATATAAAGGCAATCTAAATCTAAGCTTTGCCGGAGTAGAGGGAGAATCAATTATCCTTGCCATTAAAGATTTAGCGGTTTCTTCCGGGTCTGCTTGTACTTCCGCCTCTTTAGAGCCGTCATATGTTTTACGTTCTATGGGAATAGGTGAAGAGCTTGCCCATACTTCGATTAGGTTCGGCATAGGTAGATTTACTACCGAGCAGGAAGTTGATTACGCAGTAGATTTAATATGTTCAAAAATCGATAAATTAAGGGAATTAAGTCCTCTTTGGGAAATGATGCAAGAGGGGATTGATTTGAAGAAGATTAAATGGGCTACTCACTAAAAATCGTCATTGCGAGGAGGCGCATAGTGCCGATGCGGCGATCTCATTAAGTAGTATAAAATTCCTGAGATTGCCGCGTCGCCTAGCTCCTCGCGATGACGTTGAAACAAATAAAACCAAATTTTAGAGAATAACAATGGCTTATAGCAAAAAAGTGATAGATCATTATGAGAATCCTCGTAATGTCGGATCGCTTAATAAAGAGAAAAAAAACGTTGGAACAGGACTAGTTGGGGCTCCCGCTTGCGGTGACGTGATGAAGTTACAAATCGAAGTTGATGATGACGGGATTATTACAGATGCTAAATTTAAAACATTCGGCTGCGGTTCAGCTATTGCTTCAAGTTCTTTAGTAACAGAGTGGGTTAAAGGCAGATCAATAAACGATGCCGAAGAGATTAAAAATACTGAAATAGCAAAAGAATTATCGCTCCCGCCTGTAAAACTTCATTGCTCACTACTTGCTGAAGATGCAATAAAAGCAGCTATTGCCGATTACAAACAGAAAAAAGAAATCAAAAAAGACTCTTAAAACATGAAAAATGTTATTTCATTAACCGATGCTGCGGCAAAGCAAGTAAAATTGCTAATAGGAAAACGAGCAAAACCTACTTTTGGTATTAGAGTAGGGGTTAAGGCCGGCGGTTGCGCCGGTCAAACTTACTATGTTGAGTATGCCGATAGTAAAAATCAATTCGATGAAGTAGTTGAAGAAAAGGGCGTACGGATACTAATCGATCCAAAGGCATTAATGTATATTCTCGGTTCTGAAATGGACTATGTAGAGACGAAATTCAAATCCCAATTCACTTTCACCAATCCTAACGAAAAAGCTAATTGCGGCTGCGGCAAATCTTTTAACGTGTAATAATGTTAATCCCACTTGATTAATTACCCACTATATATTATTCTATAAGTTATAATATAAAAAGTAATTTGTATGACACAAGCATGTATATTAAAACCAGATACGAAAGGAAGAATAACACTTGGTAAATTAGCTAAAGGGGTAAGTAGTTTTCACGTCATTGTGAATAGTAAAAAAGGACAAATTATTCTAGAGCCATATACAGAAATACCTTTAAAAGAAAGTTGGCTATTTAATTGTAGAAGTCAAGATTTAATCTTAC
>NZ_MXAX01000030.1:0-611 GCF_019249195.1 Rickettsia sp. TH2014
TCTATTGCGATTAAAAATGGGAGGATTACCTAATTAATTTTTATTTTATCCATTTTTTTCTCATGTTAATTTATGCACCTCTATATACAATATCTAATATTATAATTCAACTACTAATTGTAATTTTTTATATTTCATTTATTCAGAGAAACATAAAAACGCTCTATGTTTCTTGACAAATGCTATGCTTTTATATATGCTTCTTCGTATGTTAGCAAACAAGAAATAAGGCTTAGGAATAAGTACTTCAAGCTCAGCACCCGTAGCTCAATTGGATAGAGTATATGACTACGGATCATAAGGTTAGGGGTTCGACTCCTCTCGGGTGCGCCATTCTTCATTTTCCGGTATTTCTACAAAAATATCAAACGACCGACCTCGTATAAAATCAAGCTTTTTGCCATTTAATTGAAAGCTCGATAGAACTAATTTTATTAATTGTCTTTCACTAAATCTCTAAACTAAGCAACTTTTCTCTTTCTTCTAAATAGTAAATTTACTACCTTATAAAAAGAAATATTAATAATTTAATTAAGCAACAAGTTGCCTTAATTTGGTCATGCCTCCATATTGCAGTTACACCTATTAAAAAGCTATACGTTCAATAAGAG
>NZ_MXAX01000031.1:83-3331 GCF_019249195.1 Rickettsia sp. TH2014
TTAATTTTACTAAATGTAAGATTAAATCTCAACTATTACATTTTAACTGGATACCATGGAACAATACAAATAAAAAGGAGCCTTTAGAGAACTAAAGACTCTTTTCTTCTATTATAGGATTAAATATGTAAATTACATATCAAATCTTAATCCTGCCATTAAGTTATTACCTTTATAACGGGTTCCACCAAATTTATATTGAACTCCATCAAGAGTTTTAGTGGTGTTTTTTGTTTTACCGTAATCTGTCCAAGCATAAACGAGTTCTGCTTTCACGCCTTGTGCTACTTCAAATGAAGTACCTAAAGATAATTGATAAGCAAAATTTGTTTTATTTTTAATAGTTAGGTTAGGATCATTAAGAGTTGTAGTTCTACTACTAGCAGTTGTAACAACATCTTTTCCTATAATTTTCTCTTTTACCATTGCAAGCCCAGCACCAGCACCAGCAAAAACTTTAAACATACTTAAATCAACAAAATCTACATAACCGTTAAGTAATGCACTTACAATAGTAGGCTTATGTTTTACTGACTGAGTTAAACTACCTCCTGAGCTATTTTTTTCAGTTATTGATTTTTTCAAATGAACATTTGTTACTGTTCCAATTGTTAAATCGGTTCTTAAATTATCCATGATATAATAACCTACTCCGATATTACCAGTAAAACCTGTGTTAGATTTTAATTTAAAATCTGTACCTTTAGGCTTTGTTTTGTTAAAAATCACGCCACCGGCATTAAGTTTTAAATACCATTGATTTTCCATAGATGATGACATCGATGAATTAGTAGATGAATCTATAGAAGAATTCATATCGCAATCAGCGCATGAAAGACCGGAAGTTAAAAGTGCTGTGCTTGCAGCTGCTATTAAAAGTAATTTTTTCATATTGTTAAATTTTTCCTTTAAATTTTATTAGTTGTTAGTAAAAACGATATTAGATAATAATTTTTACCTAAATTCGATAAAAATAGTTTTAAATGACATTTCTGAGTTGTCATCCTAGCTAATTGCACGGGTTGACCTCATCGTCATTGCGAGAAGAAGTTGCAAGTCTTGACGAAGCAATCCAGTAAAAAATTCTGATTTACAGAATTTTTTTATTATTTTTTCTAGATTGCCACGCAGCCTATGGCTGCTCGCAATGACGACTTACCTAAAACTATTAATATTCTTGTTAATTATATATCAAATCTTATACCGGCTGTTAAGTTGTGGCTTTGATAACGCATGCCACCAGTTGGTACACTTGTTCCTTGGTAAATTACATTCTTACTTTTTGTTCTACCGTCATCTATCCAGCTATAAGCTAGTTCTGCTTTAACACCGTCGGCGATTTGTGCAGAAGTACCTAAAGTTAGCTTGTAAGAGATATTAGTTCTGTTTTTAGTGTTAGATGAAAGACCTGTTATACCATTATATGTAATTTTCTCTTTAACTAATGCAGGACCAACACCGGCACCGGCAAAAACATCAAACATATCAAAATTAGTTAAATCTACATAACCGTTAATAAGTAAACGTGTAATAGTAGGTTTATGGCTTGCTGAAGTGTTAGTAACGGTAAAAGGTGTATTAGTCGCAGCTCCAGATTTCTTTAATTTTCCACCTATTATAGTACCTAAAGTAAAATCGGCTCTAAAATTTTCGGAAATATAATAACCGATACCTAAATCAACAGGAACAGTTGTATTAGATTTTAATTTAACACCAGTTGCCTTATCTTTTTCTTTATTAAACATTGTTGCACCGGCATCTATTCTTAAATACCAATCATTACCCATGTCATCAGCAAATGATATACTAGAAGATAAAATTGTTGCACTTGTAGCAGCTATTAAAAGTAACTTTTTCATGGTTAGCACCTCAAATTAAATAATTAAACATTATCTTTATTGGCATATATAACATATTATATTTTTTAGTTCTATATTTAATCGGTAATTAGATTCATATAATAAAGCTTTTATAAAGTTTTGTGACAAAAGAAACACACGTATTTAATTCATATTATTTATATATTTATTAAACTTATTTTTCTCATCTTTAAATTTATCGGCATCAGGCAAGGCAGGCTTTTTCTTGGTAATATTTTTCCATCCTTTATTTTCTATAAAATCTTTTGCACGTTCTACCCATTCTATTAACTCCGGTGATTCGGGTTTGATAGCATCTATAGGACAATCAGGAACACATACACCGCAATCTATACATTCATCAGGATTGATAACTAGCATAAATTCACCCTCGTAGAAACAATCTACAGGGCATACGTCAACGCAATCGGTATATTTACATTTTACGCATTCATCAGTTATAACATAGGTCATTTTGTTATCTGTTTTTGATTTTGTCGATTAATATAGAAGCTCTTAAAAGTAATACTAATAGAAAATATAATATAAAACTGATAAACATGATAATTAAAGGCTTTAGCATTGAAGAGTGAATAGTTGGACTCCCTAGCCTTAAAACACTAGCAGGCTGATGCAGACTATACCAAATATTTACCGAGAATTTTACTATCGGTATGTTAATCAGTCCGATAAGAGCGATAATAGAAGCAGGATTTTGTGCTTTTCTTATATTATCCGCACTATTTACTATGATAATATAGCTTAGATATAATAAAAATAATATGAGCATAGAGGTAAGTCTTGCATCCCATACCCACCATGTTCCCCATATAGGTTTTCCCCATAAAGAACCTGTTACTAAGCTAATCAAAGTAAAAGTAGCTCCAACGTAACTAGAAGCTACGGCTAGCAAATAGCTAATAGTAGTTTTCCATACTAAATAACTAAAGCTACATGCTGCCATGAAAATATAAATACCAAGGGCCATCCAAGAAGCAGGAACATGAACATACATAATGCGTACAAACTCCCCTTGTTGATAATCTACCGGCGAAACTATTAGAGCTAAATAAAGACCTATAATCATCATGACAAAAGTAGATATAGCTAATATAGGTATTATAACCTTTGATAATTTATTAAAATAATAGGGGGTTAATAGTTTTAACATGTTTTCTTACTTCTTTATGTCATTCTTGCGAGAGGCTTGCGTGCGTGGATACCTAAATCGTCATTGCGAGAAGAATTACGTAGTAATTCGACGAAGCAATCCAGTAAAAATGCTGATTTACAGAATTTTTTTAATCTTTTTCTGGATTGCCACGTCGCTTCGCTCCTCGCAATGACGACTGGGAGTCCACGCAAGCAAGCCTTTCTCGCAAGGCGTTG
>NZ_MXAX01000032.1:0-64 GCF_019249195.1 Rickettsia sp. TH2014
CTCCTAGCTAATTCTAGTAATCCTATTTTTAGCTTTATTATTTTTTGATTTAGATTCATCTCTA
>NZ_MXAX01000032.1:84-8168 GCF_019249195.1 Rickettsia sp. TH2014
TTAATTTTACTAAATGTAAGATTAAATCTCAACTATTACAAGTTATCTATAAAATCTAAACGATGAAATAAGCTATTTTCTGCTTTAGCAAAATATTTTACAATATTATTATTTTCTAAAATATATCTATATTCTTTATTAGCGGGGATTTGATGATCGTATTTGCTATAATTAATTTTCAACCTCTCTTTATAGATTAATTCATTTAAATTTTCTGAATTATGCTGTAGAAAATATGCTATCTCCTCACCATAACCATAATTATCTATAATTCTGTTAATTCGGTACTTTCCGGATAATTTTGAAAAAATTTCTTTTACTGAATCATTTTTTGAGGGTATTTAGTATATATCTATGTCATTTTTGTGACATTTTGGCTTTGTTACATTGCTGTTTATGTCATTCCTGCGAAAGCAGGAATCCATTAGTCAATAAGTATAAATATAAAAGATTTAAATAGTTTCATTTTTTTCTAGATTCTCGCTTTCGCGGGAATGGCATAGTACTTTACTAATTCTGCAATATTTTCATCAGCAAATTAATCTCTTCGCGTAATTCTATATCGTTTTCCAGTAATTCTTCTACTTTCTTAATAGCATGCATAACCGTCGTGTGGTCTTTTTTACCGAATTTTTTACCGATATCTGCAAGGCTTTTCGGTGTTAATGCTTTACTAAGATACATAGCTATTTGACGTGGTCTTGCAACTTCTCGTAATCTCCGTGACGAAGACATATCAGATAATTTAATATTATAACGACTAGCTACCTTTTTCTGAATATCTTCAACGGTAATTATTCTTTCATTAGAACGTAATAAATCTCTTAAAATATTTTGTGTATTTTCGAGTGTAATTTCTTTTAAAGTAAAATTAGAATGAGCTATCACTTTATTTAAAGCTCCTTCAAGTTCTCTAACGTTTGAAACGATTTTAGATGCTAAAAAATCAATTACGTCTTTCGGTATTTTAACGTTCATCTGTTCAATCTTAGATTCTAGAATACCGAGTCGTAGCTCATAAGTAGTGCTATGAACATCGGCCACTAAGCCCCACCCAAGTCGAGACTTGATCCGATCTTCAATATTATCTAAATCTGAAGGTGACCTATCACAAGAAATAACCATTTGACGGTTATTATCAATCAATGTATTAAAAGTATGGAAAAATTCTTCCTGCGTACTATCTTTACCGCAAATAAATTGAATATCATCAATCATCAACACGTCAACCGAGCGGAATTTCTCTTTAAACGAGATTACTTCTTTATTACGCAGAGCTTTAACAAACTGATACATAAACTTCTCTGCAGACATATATATCACTTTGCGGCTTGGGTTATTCTGCTTGATATACCAACCGATTGCATGCATTAAATGCGTCTTACCGAGTCCAACCCCGCCATATAGAAAAAGCGGATTAGATTCAGAAACCGCACCTGATGATTCCGCAACAGCTCTTGCTGCTGCATAAGCTAGTTCATTTGGGGCTCCAACCACAAAATTATCGAAAGTAAAACGTATGTCAAGAGTTGAAAAGATATTTTCCGAATTAAGCTCACTGCTTCCGATATCAGCAAAAGTCTTAGTAGGTAATTCTATAACTGTTTGGGTTGTTCCAGGTAACTCTTTAGTAATTATTTCAATCGACTTAATGGTATTATTATAATGTTGAAATAGTTGCAATATGACCATAGAGTATTTGGATTTTATCCAATCTCTAACAAAGTTAGTAGGGGCACAAAGAATAACGGTATTTAATGAAGACTCTATAAAATTGACTTTACTAAACCAGCTATTATATAGAGTTTCACCGTAATGATTGTAAAGATCTTGAGTCACGTAACTCCAAACATTTACATAATTATCACCTTGATCCGTTAAAATTATTTGATTAGTACTCACTTAAAACTGCCACGGTAAGTTATTTTGTTTCCAGCCTTTGTCTTGATTATTTCCTTCAAAGCCGTCACTAATATTATAACAATTTTTATAACCCATATTAGCTATAAAATTTGCTGCGATAAATGACCTATATCCTGAACGACACAGAAAAATATTGCTGCATCTATTTTATCTTTAATTATAGATAAAAAATTATCTTCAAAATCTTTATTCAATTGCCAACTTAGAAAGACCAACTTATTTTTATTATCTAAATGAGGTATTCCAACTTGTTGCCGCTCTTCTTTAGTTCTAACATCCACAAGAAAAGTATTATCATTTGAAATTAATATATCATAAGCTCTTGTAGAACAGATATTTTGAACCGGCATATTTACGCTTTTTGCTGTTATTGATAATTTGAAAAGTTTACGTCATTGCGAGGAAAATTACGTAGTAATTTGTACATCCGCAATCTCAGGAGTCCTGCTTTATGAGATTGCCACGCCCCTTTTAGTCGCTCGTAATGACGGCATTAACTGCTTCGAGGCAATGCCTAAAGCATTTTAAAATGATCTTGGTATCTGATAAATTTAATAATATTATTATAAAAAAATTTTGCAAGATGTTATAGATGAATAAATTAAATAAAAACTCTTTACAAAAGAAACTTTTTTACCGTAGTCAAAACCGCGGTTGCAAAGAAATGGATTATATACTCGGTAGCTTTGCCGAAAAGTACCTATCCTTAATGGATGAAAAAAAACTTAGAAGCTATTCTTTAATACTTGATCAAAATGATAATGAACTTTATAATTGGATTAATAATAAATCTTCTGCTCCTTCTTATCTAGATGCCGAAATAATTGATAAATTACGCAAAATAGCAAAAATATAAATTCCTGTAGAATGTTACAACAAAAATTTCCGGCTACTGCCAAATCTTTCTTTGCAACCCATAATTTTACCAAGAATCTTAAGCAAGATTTTATCTTGAGTAGCAGTAATGAAGATGAAGCGTTGCAATTATACAAGCAAGCTTTATTTTTTTCTTCTAATGAAAATATTTATTACTTTCCAAGCTATGATACTATCCCTTACGACCATACGTCACCAAATGCAAATATCTTATCTAGACGTGCAGAAATATTAACCAAGCTAACAACAAATAATAGTAACGGCAAATTACTCATCACTCATGCAGCGAACTTATTAAACAAATTACCGCCGAAAGATTTTTTTTCTAAATATTTTTTAAAATTATCTCCTAAAATGAAATTTACTACGGATCAGCTTGCTATGTTTCTAGTAGAAAATAGTTTTACAAGAAATGCGAGTAGCATCGATGTCGGGGAATTTGCGGTTAGAGGCGAAATCATTGATATAATATTGCCTAGTCCTAAAGCTTATAGAATTAATTTTAGCTGGGATTATATTGAATCAATAAAAGAATTTGATATTGATACACAAATTTCAACTAAATCTTGCAGCGAACTCGTTATTAGTCCTGCAAATGAGATAGTTTTAAACTCTGAAACAATCGGTAATTTTAAGAATAATTACTTACGAAATTTTGGAGTTAATCATACCGATAATCCTTTATATGAGGCAGTGATATCAGGAAGAAAATTCGCAGGGTATGAACAATTACTTCCGTTATTTTATAATTCCTACTCTAACTTAGTAGATTACCTAAACGATCCTATTGTCATATTCGATAATTTATCAAAACAAGCCATTTTAGAGTTTGAGCATAGTTATAATGATTTTTATTCAGCAAGGTCAGAGGCGAATAAACTTAAATTTAATAGTTTCTATCCCGCCCTTTCACCGACTAGTTTATATTTTACTGCTTCTGAAATAACGGAATTACTAGAACAAAAAAATAATATATTGATTAGTTATGAAAATTCTGAGCAAGCAACTCTAATTGAAAATATAGCTGCCACAAGCTTTATAGGAAAGAAAACGGTTTTTGATAAATTATTTGAGATTATTAAAACTCATTCTTCTAAAAAAATCGTAATAGGTGCAGCTTCTTTAAGCGGTCTTGAGCGAATTAAAAGCATCACCCAAAATTATGAATATAAATATAATGAGATAAATAAATTAGATGAGGCTAAGGATTCAGTAATAAATGTCGGGATAATTCCTTTAAATCAAAGCTTTTGTACTAAAGAATATTTATTTATTACCTCTAGCGAATTATTGGAAGAAAAATCTAGCTCTACAAACATTAACAAAAAGCTTAAAAATATCTTGCTGGAGCTTGATAATTTAGCTGAAGGTGAGTTTGTAGTACACAAAGATCATGGAATAGGGCAGTTTTTAAAGCTAGAAGCTTTAGAAATCAAAGGCAAACTACATGATTTTTTAAAGATTTTATATGCCGGTAATGATAAATTATATATACCGGTTGAAAATATAGAGGTAATAAAAAAATACGGTAATGATAATGCAGAGCTTGATAAGCTTGGCAGCGTCTCATGGCAAAGAAGTAAGGCGAAACTTAAAAACCGTATAAAAGAGATAGCACTGCATTTAATACAAATAGCAGCTAAAAGGAAACTTAATAGCAGTGCTTCCGTTGAATTTGACCTTGAAGAATATGATAAATTTTGTGCTAATTTCCCTTTCAGCGAAACAGAAGACCAGTTAACCGCTATAAACGATATTAAAGAAGACTTGAGGAACGGTATGTTAATGGATAGGTTAATATGCGGTGATGTCGGGTTTGGTAAAACAGAGGTAGCAATGCGTGCCGTCTTTATGGTAGCAAAATCTCTAAATGAACATTTACCTCAAGTAGCTGTAGTTGTACCGACAACTATTTTATGTAGTCAACATTTTTCAAGATTCATAGAAAGGTTTAAGGGATTTGGTTTAAATATTAAGCAATTATCTAGCGTTATTAGTGCTAAAGAAGCAAAAATTATAAGATCAGAGCTTGAAAACGGTAAAATAAATATAATAATAGGTACTCATTCTTTATTACACAAAAATACAAAATTCTTTAATTTAAAATTGTTAATAATCGATGAAGAACAGCATTTCGGTGTCGGTCAAAAAGAATTTCTTAAATCGCTAAAATCCTCTTCCCATGTACTTGCAATGTCGGCAACACCGATTCCTAGAACCCTGCAAATGTCAATGACCGGTTTAAAAGAACTTAGTATTATTGCAACGCCGCCTCTAAACAGGCTGGAAGTGCGGACGATGGTTATGCCGTTTGATCCCGTTATTATCAGAGATGCATTATTACGCGAACATTTTAGAGGTGGAAGAAGCTTTTATGTGGTTCCGAGAATTAAAGATATAGAGGATATCGAAAAACAATTAAAACAAATCGTGCCGGAATTAAGTTATAAAATAGCTCACGGAAAAATGACCCCGAGTAAAATTGATGAGGTTATGAGCGAGTTTTATGCCGGTAAATTCGATATACTAGTCTCAACTACTATTATAGAATCAGGAATTGATATAGCCGAAGCAAATACCATGATCATACATAAGGCCGATATGCTGGGGCTTAGCCAGCTATATCAATTGCGTGGTCGGATAGGTCGAGGTAAAGTGCGGGGCTATGCCTATCTAACAGTAGCAAGTCATAAAAAGATGACGCCGCACTCCTTAAGACGTTTAGAGATAATACAAAATAGTTGTGCTTTAGGCTCAGGTTTTACTATTGCAAGCCATGATATGGATTTACGAGGCTTCGGTAATTTAATCGGTGAAGAGCAATCAGGACAAATTAGGGAAGTAGGTACGGAGCTTTATCAAGAAATGCTGGAAGAGCAAATAGCTCTCTTTAAAGATGAACCTATTGTTTCGGAACAACCTTTTATTCCGAATATTAATTTGGGATTATCCGTCTTTATTCCTGATAATTATATATCCGATTCAGCCCTTAAACTTGGGCTATATAGAAGAATAGGTAATTTAAGTAATGAGATAGAAGTAGAGAAATTTAAAGACGAGATGATTGATAGATTCGGCTCACTACCGATTGAATTTAATAATTTACTTGATATTGTAAAAATAAAACTATTATGCTTTAAGTTAAATATTGAGAATTTGGATTCAGGAGATAACGGATTTGTGATTAAATTTTATAAAAATGCCGATATGACCGATAAAATTTTGAAGTTCGTTAGTACTTACTCTAATCAGGCAAAAATCAAACCGGATAATAAATTAGTATATATCAAGAAATTAGTAGATAAAAATATAATTGTTGAGGCGAATCAGTTACTTCGGAAATTAGGGGGGGTGTAGATTCGATGTCATTCCTAATACGTCATTGCCTGCGTGGATACTAGAACCGTCATTGCGAGGAGCGAAGCGACGTGGCAATCTCATAAAGTAGGACTCCCGAGATTACTTCGTCAAAATTTTCAATTTTTCCTCGCAATGACGGAAAAACCGATTCTCGCAATGACGATAACACTTTTTTAACGTAACAAACATGCCCTATAACCTAAAACAATTATTCCAAAAACATAAAGTAAAAGGTTTGTCGATTAATTCTAAAACCGTTAAGGATAAAGACGTCTTTTTTGCGATTAAAGGACAAAATGTCGATGGAAATGATTGTATTAAGGATGCTTTAAACAAAGGTACAATATTAGTAATTACAGACAATAAAAAAAATACTATTATAGATGATAAAGTAATTTACGTAGAAGATGTACAAGCGGCTTTATATGAAGCTATAGAAATCTTCTATCCTAAAAAACCAAAGAATCTAATAGCCGTAACAGGTACAAACGGCAAAAGTTCGGTAGTATCCTATATAGCTCAAACATACTCACTGCTTGGGAAGAAAGCTGCATCTATAGGTACAATAGGGGTAGAGATATTCGGCTGTGATAATCTTATAAATGATGTACCTGAATTAACAACTTTGGATTATTTAAGCTTTAGAAAAATTGCTCATAATTTAGCTGAAAACAATATAGAATATTTAGCTTTTGAAGCTTCTAGCCATGGTCTTGAACAAGCAAGACTTGGTGAAACAAAAGTAAATATCGCATGTTTTACAAGCTTTAGTCAGGATCATCTAGATTATCACCATACAAAAGAAAATTATTTATTAGCCAAACTGAAATTATTTACTAGACATCTTTTTAAACCAGCTTATAGAGAGGAATTTAAAGGAGACACGGAACACAGCACCACAGCGTACACACTAGTACGTGAGGATGCGAGTACCGGATCGACGTCTAAATTACTGCTAGAAGCGAAGTTTGGGAAGATGTCTACCGAGCATTTATTACCAAGTGGCATTGCAATATTAAATTCCGATATAGAAGAAATAGAGTTCGTTAAAGATTATTTACATAATCATAATATTAAATTTATCACTGTTGGAAAAAAAGGTGATGTACAAATAACTAAAATCAATGGTTCTTTAAAAGGACAAAATATTAATTTTATATTCAATAATAGAGAATGTAGTTTTAATACCTCTATAATCGGTAGTTTTCAGGCTAGCAATTTGTTAATTGCTGCCCTTACTGTACATTACACCGGATTTGCTTTTGATGAGATAATAGACGCTTTAGCAAAAGTTAAACCGGTAAAAGGTAGAATGGAGCGAATAGACGGCACTAATATTTTTGTTGATTATTCCCATACTCCGGATGCTCTTGAAAAAGCTTTAACGGAACTGAAAAATGTTAAATTACGTGATAGTAGGCTAAACGTAGTTTTTGGTTGTGGCGGTAATCGTGATAAGACAAAAAGAAGTCTTATGGGGCAGATAGCCGCAAGACTCGCTGATAACGTCATAATTACCGATGATAACCCACGTCATGAAGATCCAAAACTGATCAGAGCCGAAATCATAAGCGGTATAGAGAAAGCGGATTATACGGAAATAGCAAATAGAGACGAAGCTATTAAATATGCTATAAATAATTTAAAGCAAGATGATATCTTATTAATTGCCGGCAAAGGTCATGAAAATTACCAAATTATAGGCGATAAGAAATTACCTTTTGATGATGCTGAAATTGTGAGGAAACTAACGTCATTGCGAGGAAAGGCGAAGCCTTAACGCGGCAATCTCATGCCAAAATCCTGAGATTGCCACGTCGCTTCGCTCCTCGCAATGACGACTGGGAGTCYACGCAAGCAAGCCTTTCTCGCAAGGCGTTGTTGCGTGGAGATTAAAAAAAAGTCAATATAGCGCTTAGAGTATA
>NZ_MXAX01000033.1:67-586 GCF_019249195.1 Rickettsia sp. TH2014
TGTCTGTAAGATTAAATCTTGACTTCTACATCGTCATTGCGTGCGGTCTTCGAACGTGCGGCAATCTCGTCAGATATCCTGCTGCGATTGCTTCGTTAGTTACTTCGTAATCTTCCTCGCAATGACGAAAAAACTGAATCCTGCAAGAACAACGTCCCTCAATCCCTAAACCGGCATTTCAAATGTTGATGACTCACCTATAAGATCGCTAGCATCGCCTACCTCTATTAGTGTATACCCATCAGCGTCTTTAACAGCATTATGATTACCCTCGTTATCAAATATGATTAGATGTTTATCACCGTTTCGATATCCTTTACTAGGATATAACCTGGTATCTTGATCAATTTTTAATTCTATTTTATCATCAAGGAGTTTTATTCCGTTTTCACCTTCGCTTCTATAAACAACACCTTTTTTTAAAGCGTTAGTAAATATATCGAATGTTGTTTTTTCAAGCTTTAGCTTAGAATCAATTACTGCATAGGTAACCCCCCCAAAAACAATCGACAAAAGGAG
>NZ_MXAX01000033.1:683-761 GCF_019249195.1 Rickettsia sp. TH2014
GGATGCCTGTAGCGTCTATACTGAGAGAGCACAAAATACCATCAGCGACATTTTATAAATGGAGATCAAAGTATGGTG
>NZ_MXAX01000034.1:0-779 GCF_019249195.1 Rickettsia sp. TH2014
TAAACTGCAATACGGAGGCACGACCGATTTGTTCTGATAATTCTTCAGGTTGTAATATTGACCACAATAAAACATTGGTGTCTAGTACTAAGCCACTATTAATGTTCTGCATTCCATTTTTCTTCTATTGAATCTAATATATCTGCTTTTATCTCAGCTTTATTTTTTAACATACCGAATATTGAGGTCTTTTTAGTATTGATAGGCAATATTTGCGCTACTTCCCTATCTCTTTTAGTAATTATAATGGATTCTTTATCGGTTTGTAATTTTTCTATTATCTCAAGACAATGAGATTTAAATTGACTTATTGCTATTTTAGTAGTCATTTTATATACCAGAAAGTAAAAGTATTATCATGTTATAATACTCAAATAGAATAGTCAATTACATTTTTAATTTATTTGTAAATATATTCTGTAGGAAAAATATCATAAATTCATATTTAAATATAACTATTTCTTAAACTCACCTTCTAAAATCGTTAAAATTTGTCAAAGATTAATAATGAACATTAATTATTTTTATTAAAAAATATGAAGAATAACTTTAAAATTCTACGAAATATTATCGGTTTTATTATCTTAACTATAAGTACAGGAAATAGCCTCACCTCGTCTGCTAATGCTTTTTTCCTTGTTAGTGCAACGGTTTTACCGTCTTGTATAGTTACTGCTACTCCTTTAGCTTTTGGTACGTATGTTCCGACTGCTGATTCTCTGCAAACAAACACACTTGTAGAAGTCAAGATTTAATCTTACAGACATTATAAAAATTAT
>NZ_MXAX01000035.1:0-992 GCF_019249195.1 Rickettsia sp. TH2014
TCTAGTTATAATAATTGGGCAAAAGAAAGCACTAGCTATAGCTGTTAAGGATAATAAAACTTCTTTGCGTTATTCAAAACTGAAGGAATGGTTAATTGGTTAGATAGCATGAAATATATTTGTACGGAAAACACTTGTTTTCCGACATTGTAACTATCATCTATTTACAAATACCAAGAAATAGGTTATTTATATACGGTAAACACTGTCGTATTGTTTTGATGCGCGACAATTAACTAAATAGGGTTTCCCGTACATGTTAGTCGGATATATGAGAGTTTCTAGTGAAAATGATCGCCAAGTGTTCGATCTACAATATGATGCACTCATTAAAGAAGGCGTTGATCCAAGACATATTTTTCAAGATAAGGTCAGCGGAACAAAAGATAATAGAAAAGGATTACAAGAAGCTCTTGATTATTTACAAGATGGTGACTGTCTCATTGTATGGAAATTAGATAGACTCGGACGTTCATTGTCACACCTCATTACACTTATTGATGGCTTTAAACAGAAAAATATTGGCTTTAAATCCATAACCGAACAAATGGACACAACAACCCCGCACGGGGAGTTTTTATTCAGTGTGTTTGGGGCTCTTGCACAATATGAACGAGCACTTACAAAAGAAAGAATTATGGCAGGTTTAAAATCTGCTAAGCAACGGGGAAAAACAGGAGGAAGACCACGGGTTATCTCACCTGAAAAAATGCAAGCAATTAGCGAAGCATTAAAATCAGGAACAAGTAAAGCAGCAATATGCCGGACATTCAATGTTAAAAGAACTACCCTTTATGATAATTTAGATGAGATACAGCGTTGTCTGTAAGGTGTAATAGTTGAGATTTAATCTTACATTTAGTAAAATTAAGATAATATTAAATGTAGGATTAGAGATGAATCTAAATCAAAAAATAATAAAGCCAAAAATAGGTTTACTAGAATTAGCTAAGAGTCTTGGAAGTATATCATCAGCATGTAAAGCTATGGGT
>NZ_MXAX01000036.1:0-77 GCF_019249195.1 Rickettsia sp. TH2014
AAAAAACAGAGAAAGGAAGAAAAAACGAAGTAATTACTAAGATAAATATATTAAATGAAATGATTGCCCTTGGGAAA
>NZ_MXAX01000036.1:143-9986 GCF_019249195.1 Rickettsia sp. TH2014
TTTTTTTAATCTCCACGCAACAACGCCTTGCGAGGAAATGACGACCCTCAGTATCCAGGCAACATGACCTGTAGGCAGGAAGAAAGAATAAAAAGCCCCCCTTTTTTTAAAGAGAGCTTTTTTCTTTAGAAAGTTATAAACTTGCTAATCGGGAGCGATTAGAAGTTTACACGTACTTTTAAAGTACCTTGATGTGCAGTATACTTACTTGCAGTATTGAAATCATAACCGATTCCGTATTCCATCTTAGCATCAGGTCTTATGCTTGCACTTAAACCTACATTGTAAGATGTTTTAGCAGTTCTATCAGGCTGGCTGATGAACGGAGTAACTTGTCCATCTAACTGAGACTGAGTTTTAGATAATCTACCATTTACTTTGTGAACTACAAAAGCGTGCACTTCCGGATATACCGCGAGATCAGTTATATTCATAGTACCACCGGCTACTTTAGCACCTACTATTAAATCGGTTCTATCGCTAAACTTGCTGTTAACTTGCTTGTTTGCAACTGTTGTACCGGTTTCTTTGTAGTTTTCGTCAGAAGTCTTTAAGTAGCTAAGTCCTGCCATTGGAGTTACTAACACACCTTGCATTGCGTTGTAATCATAACCGACCATTAAGTTACCACCGAATGTCATGTTATCGTAATTACCGGCAGCAATTTGCTTATTCATCTTACCGTTAGCATCGAAGAAGTAACGCTGACTTTTGTTCTTCACTTGGTTTAAGCTAAATATTGCACTACCTTGAGCAAAGAAGTTCTCAACAAGCTGCTGAGCACCATATAGAGAGAATGAGAAACCGTTAACGTCGGTTTTATCACCTTTCTTATAATCCTGGTGTTTTATATCGGTTTTAGTGATACCGATAGCAGCACCGATCATTAAGTTATCGTTAGCTAGCGTATCTAAACCTATTACGACACCGGTGGTTTTAGCTTTATAACCAGCTAAACCGCCTTTCTTACTTTGATGTGCATCAGTATAGAAAGGTTTTGCCCATATACCGTAAGCTACATTGTCAACAGCTTCGTCACCTGCAGCAACCGCAGCCGGTATTGCTCCAGCTTCAGGCCCAGCCATTTCAGCAGTTTCAGGAGTACCTAAATATCTAAGAGCACCTAATCTGTTACCAAGTTGAGCTTGGATGTCTTTTGCTACATCTAATTGTGCATTAGTTACGGCTGCACTTGTATCGGTAGTAATAGCTCCGACAAAGTTAGCAGAATCAGCACTATTTTTAGCTAAAAGAAGATTATTATACGCCGCAGTATTAGTTGAATTTACGAATGTCGTAACGTTCTGACCTACACCCAGCGCACTTGCAAATGGGCTATTTGCGATATCATTAGTAACTACTTTTGCTGCATCGTTAGTACGTGTTATTACATAATCTTGGTTAGCAGCACGTATTAAACCGTAATCTACGAAACGATTACTTCCGGTTGCAGCAAAGTTAGGACCTCCTAAAGTACCGTTAAATCTAGCACCACCTTGGATTAAAGTATAAGTTTGTGTACCGCTGAAATTTGCATTGGCATTATCTTGTACGATGATGGTTGTGGTTCCTGTAGTTGTTGCATTAACTTGAGCATTTTCCGCAATAACGATGTGACCTATATTACCATTTGCTACTGTTAAAGTAGTTTCAATAGAAGTATCGCTTCCCCATGTTGAAGTACCGTTTGCAAATGTTAAGGTATTTGTAAGAAGATCGATTTCACCGTTAATAGCGGTAGTACCACCGCCTAAAATTACGTTAGAATTTAAAACACCTAAGTCATAAGTACCAAAGTCTGTGACTTGTGAATAAATATTTCCTTGTAATCCTGCACCATCATCACTACCTGTAAATTTAACAGAAGCTACAGGAGTATCTGAACTACCTATATTACCGACTAATGCACTACCTAAGTAAGTTACAGTGCCGTTATTAGCTTTAGTAGTAACAATCATACTTGTAGAATCAGAAAATGTACCGTCAGCAAATCTTACATTAGCGTTACCGTTAACACTTCCAAGGGTAATTTTACCGTCGAAATCTGTTCCGGCTACACCACCTGTAGTAACAGTTACGCCGTCATTAATTGTTGCGTTAGTTGCGATAATACTACCTAAGTTGTTATAGTCTGTAGTAAATGTTACTTGCTTTAATTTTGGAGCTCCAATCTCTTCACCTAAGCCGTAAATTGTACCAAGGGCGTTAGGAATACCACCGCTAAGTGTGACAGTACCTTGATTATTGTTTACACTACCGATACCTGCATATAATGTAGTAGCATTAACAGTAATACCGTTATCACTTCCAAGGCCAAGACCTACAATATTATCTTGATCACCGATTGCTTGACCGTCAGCGATTGTACTATCCACACCTGAAACAATCACTCTAGGAACATCAAAACCACCTGTAGCTGTTTCATTACCTACGATACTTTTAATTGTTAAAGGAATTGTGTTGCCTGCATCGTTGAGTGGGATACCGCTAGGTAAAAATAAAGCTGTACCTAAACTTGCATGTTCAAAAGAAATTGTATCAGTCGCCGCACCATGGTCATTACCTGCATTACCTATCTCATTAATCACTACGTTACCGCGACCGGAAACTGTTATTTGTTTTAAATCAGCAACAGGTTCAGCTTGTTTGTTTAATGTTACGGTAATAGGAGTAGTATTAACAAATTCTACTATACCGGTACCGTCAGCAGATGCGACAAAGTCCGCAGTATAGTTACCGCCGATTTGTAAGATAGAGTTATCTTCAATTGTAGTTTCACCGTTAAATATTGCATTACCTAAGAACTTAGCAGTAGTACCGTTGTCTAATTCTACAGTATTAAACTTATTACCTTGCTGACCGCCGACTGTACCGCTTACTATATTTGTTCCACCGGCCTTAAAGCTGAAAGAACCTACATTAGCATCGGTAGTAGTAATATTAGTAGCATATAAATTTACGCCTTGACCAACATTTAATATAGTGTCAGCATTAGCTCCTTTAGATCCAAAATTAATTTCAGAAAGTGGATTTGCTGCACTACCTAAATTTGTACCGGCTGCAAGAGTCGTATTATCATTTACAACAGGATTAAATATTATTTTACCTTGGCCGGCAGCATTGGTAGTTTTTGTTATTAAGTAAGTATTGTGAGCGAATTGTACTGAACCGTTATTTCCAATAACTAACTCATTAATAGCAACATCACCACTATTTAAAGCTGTTTTACTTGAGCCGATATTAAATTGTCCAAGAGTTTTATTATTAGCTGCAATAATACCAATATTACCGCTAATAGTTAAAGTTTGAGCATTTGTTAAGCTACTCGCATCAACAACACCTTTTTGATCTGCATTTATCAATAAATCAAAATCAACTAAAATATTATTTTGAGTACTTGTTAACTTAACAGTACCGCCATTCGCTTGGAAATCAATTGTTCTACCGGTATTAGCACCGATAATATTTGCTCCGCCAAGTGTTAATGTTTTTGAAGCATCGTCAGCTAAAGTAATACTTTGTAACGCAGCATTACCACCACCGTTACCTATATCACCGGTAATTGTAGCACTTCCATCTAACTGAATAGCGCCATTTGCAAGAGCAGCATTACCAACAAGAACAGTTTGGTTAACGTTACCATTGATAATTGTACCATCAGCAAGCTTAAACTGAGAACCAGCGTTTCCTAAACGTAATTCAGCAGTATGTGTTCCTGATAATTGGACAACTCCGACATCTGCTGCTTCGATTGCTGTAATTTTATTTGTTACCGCAACATTTGCATCAGCATTACCGCTTGCTAAAGTACCGTTAGCAGCAAAAGTTATCACACCCGCAGTATTACCGTTATTGCCAGCATCACCTTTGAAGTTACCTGTAAGAACCTTAGTATCAGGAACTGTAATTTGTGATGCAGTATTACCGAAATCAACGGCACCAAAGTTCGAGTTCTGGGTTATTGCAACTGTAGTAGCTGCTGTTTTAAATGCAGTAGTACCGTCCGTACCAACATCAACTATGTGTCCAAAATTTACTTGTCCGCCTGCATTAGTACTTTGTATAACCATGTCTTTAGCATACACTTGTCCAGCGACTGTTGCTGCATTACCGTTAGCTACGCTAACAACAAATCCTGCGGCTCTACCTGCTCCATTATTAGTACCTATTACTGCATTAGCTATAAGTTGACCGGCTACTGCAGTAGTATTAAATTCGATAATACCTTTTAGATTACCGCCTAAACTTCCTGTAACATTAAAGTCAGTAGCGCCGCCACCAGCAGCATTACTTAATAATACTAATCTACCGGTACCATCTGTTCCGTTAAAATTAATAGTAGCACCGCCTACTTGTAAATTTAAAGCATTACCGTTAGTAGCATCAGTATTAAAAATGAAACCTTGACCGTCACCGATATTAATTGTCTTAATAGTAGCAAAAGTTTTATCTGAAACTTGAATAAATCCATTAGTAACATTTAATGTACCGTTAGCACCATTAGCTATTACAGCATCATCTCCGAGTAAAAGAGGAGCTTTTTGAGTGGTGGGATTTGTTAAATTAAATACTAATGTAGAAGGCGCAGCACCAAAATCTATTGTTCCTACACCGCTAAGATCGTTATTGGCAATAGCACCACCACCATTAAATTGCGCAACAACATTTTGAGCATTTTTTGTAGCAGCAGCTTGTGCAGCAGTAATACCTTGTCCTGTTATGGTAAGAGTTTTACCGGCACCAAGAGTAAGATTAAAGAAGTTACCGTTATTAGCATCATTAGTGATAAATCCTAAAGTAGTATCTTCACTAACTGTCACTGCTAAATTGTTTGCAGTATCTAAAAACAAACCGTTAAAACTACCTGCTGGCGTATTAAAATTAATAGCGTTATTAGCATTAGCCGTAATAACTGCATTTAGAGCAACTGCAAGATTTGCAGGAGCGGCAGGAGCGGCAGTTTGGTCAAATCTCGCACCGTCAACAGTTGTAGCAGCTCCAGCTGTTGTTCTATTCTGCTGTGTAGCAGCACCCATAGCTGAGCCTGCGAAGCCGGCTACTATGGTAGCTGTAGAAGCAGTTACCAATCCTGCGGAAATTAATTTTTTTAGAAAATTTGGTTTTTGAGCCATATTTTTTTTCCTATATTTAAGTTAAATTTAGTACCTGGTATTAAAACAAACTTATCAAACGCAAGTCAATATATCCCGCATTTGATAAGGCAATAACCTAATATTTTGTTTCAATAGTTTCTAAACTACGGGCTGAGCATACTATATATTGTATATAATTACAAGCATCGCTATAGTTTTTTTATAAAGTTTTAATCAATGTTATATTTTTATCACATTGGTGTTATAACACATGAGTCGTCATTGCGAGGAGGCATTGCCCGCGTGGATGCCTGAGCCGTCATTGCGAGCAGTCGTAGTACTTGCGTGGCAATCTCATGAAGTAGTATAAAACTCCTGAGATTGCTTCGCCGAATTACTACGTAATTCTTCTCGCAATGACGGAAAAACTACTCTTCATTAAATATTAGCACTTCAGCAGTATTTTCCCATTTTAGCATTTCGTCGTATTTAGTATCCCAAATACGCATAATTTCTTTTTCATATTCTACAATTTGTTCTTCTAATCCTTCAAATTGTTTCACCATTTGACGTGCTTTAGAAAGTATCGTGTCATTACTAACGTCAAAAACTTTTTTCAAATGACGGTCTTGTTCTTCTTTGTAATTTAAATGTGCTGCTCTACCAAGCTCAGCATCTTTATGCATATCTTCACTTCTTATCTGTATTTCAAAATTACGTTTAGAATGTAAAAGCTGCATTATATTATGAAGAGACTGATAGCCGTTGCTTTTTGGTCTATTGATATAATCTTTGGTGTATAACCAATCTAAATGCGAAGAACTCTTAACTACGTCCAAAGCATTATAGCATAGAGCTTTAGATTTAACTATGATCCTACATGCAATTAAATCTTTCAACGCATCAATCGGCACTTCTTTCCTTTTCATCTTTTTTAAAACAGAATAAGGTTCTTTAAGACGCATATATATCTCATTTTCTATGTCTGCTTTATTTAAATCTTCTTTAAGCAGATTAATAATATCACAAATCAAATCCCCTCCTGCTACCTAAAATTCTATATATCTCTATTCTTAGTAAATATTACCTATAGCTTTTAGAACTTAAATCCCCAAGACTGTTCATAATACTATTCAAGTAATTTATAAAATTAATTCTTTAACTAAAAATTAAAAAACAGATTAATAGTAAAAATAAATTTTTTCAATAAAATTGTTTAATTAATTTTAACTTAGGTTAATTGGATAGATCTGTTTCATCGCATTGCGAGCGGTCGAAGACCGCGTGGCAATCTCATGAAATAATGACAAATTCCTGAGATTGCTTCGTCGATTACTATGTAATTCTTCTCGCAATGATGTATAAACCGAACCGTGCAACGATGCTTTCAGTCGCTCGCAATGACGAATAGCATTAAACAATTAACAGGTCAGAAATTTATCTATAGAATCTTCCGAAACACTACGTAGAACTTCAGACATTTTGTTAAATTCTCCGGTGCATTCAAGCACTATATCTACGCCTGCATCTAAAACTCCTTTGGTAATATCTGCCATACTACCACTTAAAGCTTTCATATCTATTGCATCGGAAATAATAAGCCCTTTAAAGCCGATATTATTTTTAATATAGTCTATAACTTTTTTTTGATAGGGTGGCAGGATTCTCAGAATCAAGAGCTTTGAAATTATATGTACCGTCATAGCAAGCTTAATATTATCGTGCTTCGCTAGCTCCTTAAATACTTTAAAATCTGTATCCTCTAGTTCTTTTAAGCTAGTGCCAATAATAGGTAACCTTATATGACTATCCACCGTAGCTCTACCATGCCCTGGAATGTGCTTGATGCAAACCCCAACTTTCTCTTCTTGTAATCCATCTATAGCAGCTAAACATAAAGGCACGACTATTTCCGGCTCTGAACCAAAACTTCTATCTCCGACTATCTTATCTGCTCTTTCGTGCATCAAATCCGCTACCGGAGCAAAATCTAGATTAATACCTACTTCTCTTAGCTCTTTGCCTATATTGCTATAGTTTTGTTTGCACTCTTGCACATCAACGAAAGTTTGAGCAGCCGGAGCGTCATAAAAAGTCGGTGCTATGAGCCTTTTTACCCTACCGCCCTCTTGATCTATAGAGATGATAGTATTTTCTCCTAATACTTCTTTTATATCTGTAATAAGCTTAATAAGAGTTTTTTATCCTGCTCGCCGTTATCATTCTTGCTAATATTACGACGGAATAAAATTATACCTAAAGGATTATGCTCTTCAAATAAGTCTCTTTCAGCATCGGTTAATTCAGGACCGGATATGCCTATAATTACCGGCTTTACCATTTGTCTTATTGTCATAATATGCTCCTTTCTTATCTTTAAAACGTAATATGACAAGTACTATACGCAAGTCATAGAGGAATCGGCAAGAATTTTTTTTATTTGAAAAGATAAATTATGGAAGTTGGTAAGTAATATATGAACTTTATCGGTAGACGGAGATGTAATATCTTTCTTTAAAGATTTTTGAAGTAGATCAATATCATTAACAGTATAATATTTTCTATTTTTTATTTTATAATTAGATAAATCAGGGATTTTTGTCTCTAGATATCTTAATTGATGTAAAGCAATATTTAAATGCTTAGTTACTTCACTAGCAGAATAATATTTTTTTGTTAGACCTATTGATCTATTGTTTATCATGTTCGTTAACTAGAGCTTTTAATTTGGAAGAAGGAACGAAGCGTAAATTCTTTTTTGATTCTATAATTACTGGTGATTTAGTATGAAAATTTATTCCGGGACGTGGATTTTTTTGTTTAACCTCAAAGCTACCGAAATTCTTTAAAGTTAATTTTTGCTCTTTTGCTATTTCTAAAATATTAGAAAAAACCGTATTAACTATTTCTTCGCATAAATTATTTGAAAAACCCAATTTGGAGCTTAACATAGCTGAAATTTTTTCTTTGGTAATAGTCATAAATAATACCGATTTTTTGATGGTATATTGTCTGCAACGTCATTGCGAGGAGAAACTATAAGTTTCGACGAAGCAGTCTCAGGAATTATCCTACTTCATGAGATTGCCGCGTCGAGGCTTCGCCTCTCCTCGCAATGACGTTAAACAACTACGAATCTGCTTTTTCTTTTTCTTTATTATATTCGTTAATATTTTTATTTAGCTCTTCTAATTTATCTACTAGGTTCTGACGCACTTCTTCTTGCTTCTTGCGTCCTGCTTTTTTATAATCTTCCATTTTTGCTTTTACATCATCTATAGATTTTTGCAGTTCTTCACCTTTTTTATCTTTCTGATCTTTCATATTCTTTTTTATCTCTGCAACACTTTGTGCTATCTGATCATAAGTATTGCTTAAGGTCTGATTAAATTTATCAACCCCTGTTTGGGCTAAGTTTGTTAAATTGTCTTTTAATTCCTGTAAATTTTCGGTAATTGTTTTTGTACTGCTTGTAACTACTTCTTCAGTTTGCGCTTCATTTGCTTTTGTTTCATCCTTGGTAGGCGAATCTGCAAAAATGCTAGGTGTTAATAATAATGTAGCGGTAGCCCCTAGTGTTATTAATATTCTTTTCATTATATTCTCCGATTATTTATGTTTATTATTATATTGTTCAATTTTCTTACTTAAATCATCAAGTTTTTTTACAAGAGTTTGTCTATATTCTTCTACTTTATCATCTTTAATTTTCTGGTAATCCTGTAACTCTTTCGTTAAATTTTTATATTGCTCTTTTATAGTTTCTAAAGAATGGTCTTTACTATCCTTAGCATATTTCTCTAAATCATTAATTTTGATGGATAATTTATCCACTACTTCATGACATTTTTTATTAAAGTCGACGGTAATAATTTCAGCAGAATTCTTAAGGTTTTTATGCAATTCTTCAAGTGCTTCACCTATAGTTCTCATAACACCTCTTTTTGAAATAGATCTCTTCGGAAACTCTACTTCTAGGAGTAATTTGTACGTCGATCCGGTACTCGAAGCCTCACGTACTAGTGTGTACGCTGCGGTTCTGCGTTCCGTGCCTCCTTCAAATTCCTCTCTAAATCCTCATTTCCGAAGAGGTCTAATAGTTAATAAAAATTAAACTTAAATATTATATATTTAGAATCATAAATAATATAATCTTAAAAAGCAATTTTAAAAATTATCTATTTAATATATAGTTATTGTACAAAATAAATTTGAGGATGTTATGACATTAGAACTAGGAAAAAAGCTCCTGATTTTTCGCTGCACATAGGTAACGATAAAATAATTAAACTATCGAATTTAAAAGGAAAATTCATAGTATTATATTTTTATCCGAAAGACGATACGCCTGGATGTACTATTGAAGCACAAGATTTTAATAGGCTAAAACCGGAATTCGATAAACTTAATACGGTAATTATTGGAGTATCTAAAGATAAGCTTGACTCTCACGATAAATTTAAAGAAAAATATAGTTTGGGATTTGATTTGGCCTCTGATGCAAATTCAAATTTGTGTGAACAATTAGGGGTATGGATAGAAAAATCAATGTTCGGTAAAAAATACATGGGCATTGATAGAGCTACGTTTTTACTTGATAAGGAAGGAATAGTTAAGCATATTTGGCGTTCGGTAAATGCTAAAAATCACGCCCAAGAAGTACTTGAAAAATTAAGGGCTATGATTTCTTAAAATGTCATACCGTATCGTCATTGCGAGAAGAAACTGTAAGTTTCGACGAAGCAATCTC
>NZ_MXAX01000036.1:9999-17221 GCF_019249195.1 Rickettsia sp. TH2014
GAGATTGCCACGCTCCTTTCAGTCGCTCGCAATGACGTATTACTTCTTCCATCTATTATGAAACCAAAACCACTGAGAAGGATTTTGCTTAACCCATTCTCCTAACATTTGATTAATATTAAGCATAATATTATAGCAATCGGCTTTATTATCGCCGGTTTGCTTAAAACTCAATTGCGGGTGAACTATTACTTTAAAATAACTGCCTTTAGTTCTAATGATTTGGCAAGGTATAATTGGATATTTATACTGCAAAGCAATTTTAGCTATGGCGTTTGCAGTCATAGCAGGATGTCCTAAAAAAGGCACTTCAATTCCATCGTTCATTTTTTGATCAACAAGCATAACAATAGATTCTCTCTCCTTGATAGCCCTAACTAAAGCTCTGCTACCGTCAGGCCCTTTCGGTATAAGCCTCAATTTATCACTAGCTCGACTTTCATTAATTAGCTTATTAACATACGGGTTATTTGCTTTACGATAAATTACGGCAAATTTCGGATAAGATGTATGCAGAAGATTAAGACCGATATCCCAATTAGCAAAGTGACCGCTAAATAATAAAAAGGGTTGCTCTCCTAGCTTTTTAATATTCTCAATACCTATTATCTCGGCTCTATTTTCTAACTCGGTTTCACTCATTTTATTAACATAAGCACTCTCGCCTATAAATCTGCCGAAATTATCCCAAGTTTGATCTATGATTTTTTGGGCATCACACATATCGCCGAATACTGCTTTAATATTTCGTCTAGCAATTTTATTAACGGCGAATAATATACCGGCTTTTCTTGCTATAAAACTACAAATATCTGCTGCTTTATCTATACCGAATATTCCTATTACTTTTAGGAATATAACGACGATAAAATACTCAATTAAATATCTGAGCTTTTTTAAAAATTTTTTCATTTAATAAATCAGGATTGTTTATAGATAGTTCTACATCTAAACAAGTAATATCATTATAGCTAAATTCACTGAACTTAACATAATCTTTTCGTGTAGTAATTAAGGTAGCATCATGCTCTTTAGCTACTGAATATAAATTTTCTAAATCTGCTTGTAAATAATTATAATGATCAGGAAAAATTTTATGTCCTACTATATTAAGCTCATAATTTTCTAAAGTTGAAAAGAAACGCTCAGGATTACCGATGCCGCTAAAAGCAAAGTAGTTTTTAGTTTTATCTATATTGGTTGAGGGAACTATTTGAGCATTTATTAGCTTATCAATATAAGGAGTTAAAATATTCGGTATTTTATCATTGGTGTTACTGACTAAACAAATTAAATCAGCTGCATCAAGGGCTTTATTTGGATATTGTCTTAAAGGTCCTGCCGGAATGAGAAAACCGTTACCGAAAAGCCTTTGGCTGTCTACTAAGACTATAGTAAAATCCTTATGAAAATGAGGATTTTGTAGAAAATCATCAACTATTATTATATCAGGTTTAAGCTCATTAATTAACGGCAAAATCTCTTTAATATTTTTAGTAGCAATGACTGTACCGTACTTTGCAAGGATTATAGACTCGTCTCCTGCATCTAAAACATTATGACTTGCATTTACAATAGCTGGGTTTTTAAGTTTACTACCATAACCCTTAGTTACTATCACAAAGCTCACATTTCTAGCGTTTAATAATTTGGCTAGATATATTACTATTTGCGTCTTACCCGTACCCCCTACGCTACAATTACCGACACAAATAACTTTGGCAGGAAACATAATAGGACGTGCTAGACTAGCTCGTAAATAGCCCAAAAATTGATATATTAAACTTACCGGCAAAAGCAAATAAGCTATAATATTTCGCTTCTGCCAAAATTCAGGATATAAAAGTTTGATCATAGTTAATGTATATCATGTTAATAGTGGTTTTGTTGTATGGCTCGAAAATCGTCATTGCGAGCGACCATAGGGAGCGCGGCAATCCAGCAATAAATTTTATAGCATTTTTTACTAGATTGCTTCGTCAATTACTTCGTAATTTCCTCGCAATGACAGAACAATCAACATTTACGACAATTAAAAATAAAGTCAAGCGGATTGATTGCTTTGTTATCTAGTAGAATTTCAAAATGCAAATGCTCACCCGTAGCATTACCGGTTTTTCCTTGTATACCGATAAATTGACCTCGCTTAATTTTACTTCCTTCCTTAACTGACATTTCTTTTAAATGAGCATATTTCGTAACCAATTTACGTCCATGTTTAATCTCAACAAAATTCCCGTAGTCAGGTGCTCTTGCTACTTTTATAACAATTCCACTTGCTGCCGCAAATACCTGTGCTGCTTTTTTAGCTTGTAAATCAATACCGCTATGGAAGCATTTCTTTTTTCTTTTCTTTTTATGAGGACTTTTCCTAGTTCCGTAATGGCTAGTAATTTTCGGCTCATATTCCGGCATCATAAGCGGTATTGTACTAATTATTTTATCAAGCTTGGTTAATTCCGAGATATTATTCCTATGAGTTTGTTTTTTTGCAAAATAGCTAGCTTCCGGTTTAGAGAGAAACTTATATTTTGAATTTAGTTTTGTTACAACTGCTTTTATATCAGCTATTTTTATTTCTGCAGCTTTATTAAATTCTGCCGGATTTTTATTATGGAATTTTTGTAAAAAAATCTTATTTTGCTTAGGGTTATTAATTATCAAACCTAAGTTTTTTGCATATATACATTTGCTATTTTTGTTTGTTAAATCATACTGTACTACTAAATCCGCATGGTTGATTTTATATTTTTGCTTTAATTGAGATGAAGTGGTAGAAAGTAACGTAATGTCGCTAGATTCTTTAATACTGCTGCAACCTTGAACAAGAAAAACTATAAACAGTAAAAAGATATATTTTTGAAAAGACATTAAAAATAAATATACGTAAATTTCAAGTTTAAAATATCGCTTAAATATTCTGTTAATTTCTTCATACCCCCTTTTATATTTGGAGGATTAATTAACATTAACCCACACTTTACCATATTTTTATCACTATTTAAAAGCTCATATTCAATAATTATAGTTTCTTTAAATCCGATATTCTTGTAGTTGTGGTAAAAATCACGGACTAAAGGTAAATCTTTTATAGGATACCAAATTAAGACGGGATTATTAAGAACTCGTAGCTTAATTTTTTTAAGTGCTTCAAGTAATTTTTGAAACTCGTTTTTGACCTCAAAAGGCGGATCAAGAAAAATTAACCCTCTATTCTCTTTAAATGGTAGAAAAGCTTTAATAGCATTATAAGCATCTATGTTGTGAGCATTAGTCGGTAATAGTTGTTTTAGGCTCAAATAATCGCTTGGATGAAGCTCGCAGGCAATTAAGCGATCATCCGGTCTTAATAATTGTTTAATTATAAAAGGCGAACCTGGGTAGTGATTTTCTCCTGCTAGGTTTACTATATTTAAGAAAGTTTGTAAGAGTAGAGGGATGGGATTGGTAGCCTGAAGTAGCTTATTAATACCTGTATCGCATTCTAGAGTTTTAGAAGCCGCTTCTGATCTTAAATCGTAAAGACCAGGACCCGCAAAAGCATCTAAAACTGCAAAAGGTTTTTCTTTTTTCTTGAGCTGTTCTAAGACGCTAATTAGCACTAAATGTTTGACTATATCGGCAAAATTGCCTGCATGATAAATATGACGATAGTTCAAAATTATAAACCATATTTCTTTTTTAATAATTCTACTGCTTCTTCTGAAGTAAGTAATTTATCACTTTTATTATTGCTTCTTGCTAAAGCAATTTCTGCATCTTCTCTATCTTCTTTTAATTCGCGTAAATAATTTTTAATTACCGCTTGTGCTAATTGAGCTTTATTAACCATAAAACTAGTCATTTATTAAATTCATAATTAAGTTAATCATTAATTCTTTCTGTATAGGATCGCTTTCTGCAATAAGCAATGCTAGTGATGTCATAACACTTATTCCAATATTTTTTAATCAAATTTTTGCTTTTGTAAGATAAAGTAAAAAAGTAAGCAACCTATTCTTTTATTACCGTCACTAAATGGATGATCTTTTATTAGAAAATATAACAAATGAACAGCTTTTTCTTCTGCCGAGTTATATAAAGATTTACTGTTAAAAGTTTGATCAATATTACCTAATATTCCTTTAAAACTATTGTCTCTTTCAGCTCCAAATAAATTACTTATTTCCACATTTTCTTGCTTTCCTAATTCTTGCTTTAGCTTTTTAATTGCTTCTAAAGACTCTTGATAACCTAGTAATTCATTAGTGTCTGACTGTAATTGTGTCGGTGGATTTAATTTGTCTTCATCATATTTAACTAATAACTCCCATGTTTTAGAGTAATTCCTTATAAGATTAATTAATTCTTGTCCTGTACTATTTACTAAGTTTTGATTTATCAAAGTATTTGTTAAAAGTTCTACCGTTTGTTGTAGATTATTTAATTTCTTTTGAGTAATTTTATCTTGATTAATACTATAACCTTTAATGAGATATTATTTAAGTTAGTTAGTAGCCATTTTCTAAAAGCTATACCTCTCTTAGAATTTACCCTATATCCTACTGATGTTATTGCATCTAAATTGTAGTATTCTACTTGGTATGTTTTACCGCCAGCGGCAGTTGTTGTAAAAAATGCAACAACTGCTTCCTCTGCTAATGCTTGCTCTTTAAATATATTCTTTAGATGTCTTAAAACTACTGATTTAACTCGGGCAAATAATTCTGCTATTTGATTTAAAGAAAGTCAAACTGTTTCATCTGTTATCTTAACCTCAACATTAACTTCCCCATGTTCATCTTGATAAATTACTAACTGACTTTCTATTTCTTTGTTCATTAGTGCTTATTCCTCTAGATATGCTTTACCGTTGGCATCAATTGTTGCAGAATATGCAACAGTTACTTTTCCTAAACATTTTTTATGAGAGCACACCATTCTTCTTCATCAATAATTTTAATATTAAGCTCTTTAGCTTTTTTAAGCTTACTGCCTGCATCAAGGCCCGCTATTACTAAATCCGTGTTAGACGATACGCTAGCTGCGACTTTAGCTCCAAGCTTCTCAGCCATTGCTTTAGCTTCCGCTCTAGATATCGTCGGTAAGCTACCGGTAAACACCACTATCTTATCTGTTAAACTACTTTGTTCTCTGGTCTCTTTATAATCTTCAATATTGAATACTTCACCAAGTTTTTTGATAAGCTGGGTATTTTCTTTAATATCAAAAAAATCAATAATATCTACTAGAATCTTATCGCCGATACCCTCTAAATCATTTAATTTCTGATAAATATCAAGATCATTTTTACTAAGCAATTCCATTTGAGCTATAAAATTAGCATAGCTGCTAAATTCTCTAGCAAGCAATTTAGCGTTTTGTTCACCGATATGCCTTATACCTAGAGCGTATATGAATCTTGGCAAACTAACGTTCTTTGATTTCTCGATATTTTTAAAAAGATTCTCTACTGATTTTTTGCCCCACCCATCCATATTTTCAAGTTTTACTAAGCTAGAATCATTTTTTTCTTTTAAAAAGAATATATCGAGTGGATTGCTAATTAATCCCTTATCTATTAAAAACTCAACTTGCTTACGTCCAAGCCCTTCAATATCCATAGCGTTTTTCGATACAAAATGACGGATACGCTCATAATTCTGAGCAGGACAATTAAGACCGTTATCACAGCGTATAATAATATCTTCAGGCACATAATGCAACTTAGAATTGCATGAGGGGCAAAATAAAGGAGTATCAAACGGCATGGTATCATTAGGACGTTTTCGAGTATCAACTCCCATGATTTTAGGTATGACGTCACCGGCACGCTGCAAGAACACATAATCGCCGATACGTACATCTTTTCGCATGATTTCTTGGAAATTATGTAATGTTGCTCTGCTAACAACTACCCCGCCTATTTCTATAGGCTCAAGCTCGGCTACCGGCGTTAACGTACCGGTTCTGCCTACTTGTACAGTGATAGAGAGCAGCTTTGTTTGTCCTATTATAGCAGGAAATTTATGAGCGGTAGCAAATCTTGGAGATCTAGCAATAAACCCCATTCTATTTTGCAGTACAAAATCATTTAGCTTATATACTACCCCGTCAATTTCATAAGGTAGACTTTCTCGATTTGTTTTTAAATACTCGTAAAAAGCAAAAATTTCTTTTTCGGAATTTGCCAATTTAGATATTTCGTTAACGCTAAAGCCAAGCTCTTTTAATTTTGTAAGTAACCCATCTTGTGAAGAAGCAAGATGCTGTTCAGTTACCCCTCCTGAATAGACAAAATATTTGAGAGGTCTTTGAGCCGTAATAGAAGCATCAAGCTGACGAAGCGAACCGGCCGCAGCATTACGGGGATTAGCAAATTTATCTCTGCCCTGCTCTTCTTGTTCTTCATTTAGGTTTAAAAAATCTTGTTTTTCAATATAAATCTCCCCTCGTGCTTCTAAAAACTCCGGAGCATTATCTATTTTATGAGGAAAGTTTTTGATTGTTTTGATATTTGCCGTTATGTCTTCACCAACATATCCATCACCTCTTGTAGCTCCCGTTGTAAGCAGCCCGTTTTTATAAATAGCAGAAAAAGACAAGCCGTCTATTTTAGGCTCACAAAAAATAGGAGCAAACTCATCAAGGCGTAAGAAATTTTTAATACGCTCTACAAAATCTCTTACATCCTGCTCATCAAAGCTATTGCTAAGAGATAACATCGGCACTTGATGCGTAATTTTAGCAAATTTGTTTGTTATTTTAACCCCTACTTTCTTGCTAGGGCTATCTTCTAACACTAAATGAGGAAATTTCTGCTCTAACTTGAGATTAGTATTAAATAGCTGATCATACTCGGCATCTGAAACTAAAGGATTATCTTCTATATAATAAGCATGATTATACGCTGCTATTTTATCTGCTAATTCTTCTAATAATTTTTTTGCTTCTTCTTCAGATATTAAATCAATATTTTCCATTAGTAGTTCATACTTTTATTTTAATTTACAATCAATTCCAATTCCTAAAATTTTTATTTTCTTCAAAATCGTTAATTGCTCGTTTTAGTCTTTCAGCATTTTTAGGACTTTTTAACAAATATAAAGTTTCCTCTATAGCATTATGATCTTCAAGCGACATAATAGCTACCGATTTTTGTTTTTTATCTGCAATCACTGAAGCGTGATCTGCAACCTTTTCCGGTCATGCATCCATATTGCAGTTATGCCTATTAAAAAGC
>NZ_MXAX01000037.1:0-77 GCF_019249195.1 Rickettsia sp. TH2014
AAAAAACAGAGAAAGGAAGAAAAAACGAAGTAATTACTAAGATAAATATATTAAATGAAATGATTGCCCTTGGGAAA
>NZ_MXAX01000037.1:143-1201 GCF_019249195.1 Rickettsia sp. TH2014
TTTTTTTAATCTCCACGCAACAACGCCTTGCGAGGGAATGACGGAAAAATTGGTCCACGTCACAATGCCCGCTTGCAATGACGATGAAAATGAATTTTGAGAAAATAACAAATGAAAACACAACTTTACAAAGGTTCAAGTAAAATTTTATATTCCGCCGAAGAAGATTTTTTACTTATAATGGCCTTTTCCGATAATGTTACCTTAGAAAGCGGTGAAATTATTGAGGTCTCAGGCAAGGGGGTACTTAATAATAATATTTCTTCCTTTCTAATGGATAAACTGGAAATGAACGGCATTGAAAATCATTTTATTGAAAAAATAAATATGAGGGAGCAATTAATTCAATATGTTGAGATTTTTCCGGTACAAGTAATAATATCATCGGTAGCGTGCGGTAGATTTGTAAAAGAATTCGGTATGGACGAAGGGTATGTATTTGATAAACCGATCATTGATTTTAAGGTCCGAAGTCGTGAATTTAAATATCCGATAGTTAATGAGTATCAAATATTAAGTTTCGGCTGGTTAACTAGGGATGAAGTTAAAGCGGTAAAAGAGCAGGCTTTGCGTATATATGATTTTCTAAGCGGCTTATTTATCGGAATCGGGATTCGGCTTGTTGAATGTAAATTAGAATTTGGGCGTGTGTTTAACGGTGAAGAATCTATCATTATGTTAACTGATGAAATTAGTCCGGATAATTGTAGGTTATGGCATATTAACAGTAATGAAAAATTGGGATTTGAATTGCTTGAAAACGAGCCTCATAAAGCTTTTGAATCATATCAGCTAATAGCTGATCGTTTAAAAGAAAAATAAATATATTTTTAAAGCGATATATGCTATTTTGGATCTGAAAAACACTACGATGTCATACCGATTTTGTTGCACGGTTCGGTTTCATCGTCATTCCTGCAAGACCTTGTTGCGTAGATATAAAAAAAAGTAGCTGCGAACTAAGAAAAGTAGTAAATTGACAAAAAACTTAACCACAAGTGTGTATGTCAAAGCTACAAAAAGTTTGCAACTGGAAAGAATATAACAGAAGTTTAAAG
>NZ_MXAX01000038.1:0-1980 GCF_019249195.1 Rickettsia sp. TH2014
TAAGATTAAATCTCAACTATTACATTTTAGAATTATATAAAATTTAATCATTTTTATACTCTAAGCGCTATATTGACTTTTTTTTAATCTCCACGCAACAACGCCTACGCGGGAATGACGACCCTCAGTATCCAGGCAACAACGCTTACTCTTTCATAACACTCGTATAAAATTCTGCGATTTTCTCTTTTACCTCTGCGGGGTCGTTCATCAAATTAACGGCACCTCTAAACTCTGCTGAACTTGGCAGACCGCTACTATACCAACCAATATGCTTACGAGCAATAGGTACGCCCACAGATTCACCGTAATAGTCAATTATTGCCTCATAATGCTCAGTTACGATATCTAGCTGCTCTGCTATAGAAGGGGCGGGCTTTTCTTCGCCGGTTTTAAGATAATGTGCGATTTGCGAAATAAGCCAAGGCTTGCCGTACGCTCCCCTACCGACCATTATACCGTCTGCACCTGATCTTTGCAGGGCTTCTTTTGCCTTAGCAAAATTAGTGATGTCGCCGTTAGCGATAACCGGAATTTTTACCGCTTCTTTAACTGCTCGTACAAAATCCCAATCGGCACTACCTGAATAAAACTGACATCTAGTCCTACCGTGAACGGTAACCATCTGGATTCCTGAACTTTCAGCAATTTTAGCCAAAGTCGGAGCATTTTTCGTGTTATCATCCCACCCCATACGCATTTTAACCGTTATCGGAATCTTTACCGCTTTAACGGTAGCTTCAAAAATCTTAGCTGCTAACTGCTCGTCCCTCATTAGAGCCGAGCCTGCATAACCGCCTACTACTTTTTTCGCCGGACAGCCGAAATTAAGATCGATAATCTTTGCTCCCATATCCTCGTTCATTTTAGCAGCTTCAGATATTACATTCGGCTCACAGCCCGCTAGCTGCACGCATGCACTTGTCGGATCGTCATGCACGATAGCACATTTTTGCATTGACTGCCTAGATTTCACAACCATTGCCCGACTTGCTATCATCTCAGAAACTACAAGCCCTGCACCGAATCTTTTCACCAACTTTCTAAATTCTAAGTCCGTAATATCAGACATTGGAGCAAGAATTACATTTGAAGGAAGTTCTATATCGCCGATTTTGATCATAAAAAACCGTTATAAAAATAAACGCTCATAATATCATAATTAAGTATTTTGTCTAATATTACTAATTAAGAATAGACAAAAGCCGATTAATCTATTATAAGCTTAAGTTATATTTGGCTTTTCTTACACCCTAAATAAATGAAAGAATAGTATAGACGGAGTTTAGTTTGGAAAAGAGCAAGGAGTTCACAAGACGAGGAACGCAGCGTATACTTATACGTGAGTACCGCAGCTCTTGTAGAACGATGTAGCCAATTTTTCAAATTAAACGAGTATATACGGCCACGTAGCTCAGTCGGTAGAGCAAAGGACTGAAAATCCTTGTGTCGTTGGTTCAATTCCAACCGTGGCCACCATTTCTTATTTCAATCCCACTTTTTTATATCTTCGATTAAATATCTATTGCATTTTTAAAGCCCTTTATTATGATATATTCATATTTTTGTTGATTTTTAACAAAATATTAAAAAATTATAGAATTTAATAAGGATGAATTATGTTTACAAGGGTGAAAAAATTTTTTGGAATACATGAAGAATCAGATGAAATATTATATAATCAGCTAATATCTTTACTAGAAAAATTGACGCGTGTAATAACCGCAAAAGATAGCGATAAAAAAGAAGTTGAAAAGTTAATTGATAAAATAAAAAATACTAATTTATTTAATCAATCCGATGAGAACGGTAATACAGCCTTAATTTTAGCTGCTGGTGCAGGTTTAGAAGAAGCTTGTTTAAAGCTTATTCCTAAGATGTCTGACGAGGCTATTAATACGATCGAGAATATGCGTGGTCAGCCTGCATTAGTAAAGGCTATGTGGCGTGATTGGTCGTGCCTCCGTATTGCAGTTTAGA
>NZ_MXAX01000039.1:0-3258 GCF_019249195.1 Rickettsia sp. TH2014
TATACTCTAAGCGCTATATTGACTTTTTTTTAATCTCCACGCAACAACGCCTTGCGAGAAAGGCTTGCTTGCGTRGACTCCCAGTCGTCATTGCGAGGAGCGAAGCGACGTGGCAATCTCATGAAATAATAACAAACTCCTGAGATTGCTTCGTCAAAATTTTCAATTTTTTCTCGCAATGACGTGATATAAGTTTTTTATTATTAATATTATGACTAAAACCAAACAAGAAATTTATAATAAGCGCCCGACTTCGCCGCATTTAAGCATATATAAGCCGCAAATAAGTTCTACATTGTCGATTTTGCATCGTATGACCGGCGTAGCTCTATTTTTTGCAGTATCGATTTTGGCGTGGTGGTTGATTCTTAGCAAATATGACAATAATTATTTACAACTTGCTAATTGCTGCATTATAAAAATATGCTTAGTAGCCGCTAGCTACGCTTGGTTTTATCATTTATGTAACGGCATCAGGCATTTATTTTGGGATATTGGTTACGGCTTTTCTATAAAAGCAGTTAATATCACTGGTTGGTGTGTGGTTGTATGTTCTATATTATTAACTATGTTGTTGTGGGTGTAGTAATTAAAAACGTCATTGCGAGGAAATTACGTAAGTAATTGACGAAGCAATCTCAGGATATTTGACGAGATTGTCACGTCGCTTCGCTCCTCGCAATGACGAAAAAGACGTATGACAGCTTAATATGTTTAGAGAAAATTCATGGTATATGATTTTAAAGCAAAAATTGTAAAAGCAAAAAATAGCGGTTCTGCTAAAAGCAGTTCTCATCATTGGTTATTGCAAAGAGTAACGGGGATTATATTAGCTTTATGTTCTATATGGTTAATATATCTCACGCTAACTAACAAAAATAATGACATAAATATTATTATGTGGGAGCTTAAAAAGCCATTTAACGTAGTAGCATTGTTAATTACGGTGGCTATTTCGTTGTATCATGCAATGCTTGGTATGCGTGTAGTGATTGAGGATTATGTAAGTTGTCACAAATTACGTAATATATTGATTATAATAGTGCAATTATTTTGCATTGCGACTATTGTAGCTTTTGTAGTAGCGATGTTTTATAGGGGATGATCCTGTGTGTTTTCGATGTCATTCCCGCATAAGCGGGAATCCAGTACTGTAAAGCTTTTTTAAAAAGCTCGATTTATCTCGCTTTATTATGGATTCCTACCTTCGTAGGAATGACATAAGCAACGTTTGTAGCAACTAATATCGAATGAAATAAATAGTAAAAAATTAATTTAATGACCAAAGCGTATAATATCATTCATCATAAATTTGACGTAGTAGTTGTAGGTGCGGGCGGGGCCGGTCTTCGTTCTGCATTCGGTATGGCTAAAGAAGGGCTAAATACCGCATGTATAACTAAGCTGTTTCCAACCCGTAGTCATACTGTAGCTGCTCAGGGAGGAATCAGTGCAGCACTTGGAAATATGGGTACAGATGATTGGCGTTGGCATATGTATGATACGGTAAAAGGTTCTGATTGGTTAGGTGATCAGGATGCCATCGAGTATATGTGTAAGAACGCTCCCGATGCGATTTTAGAACTTGAGCATTACGGTGTACCTTTTTCAAGAACCGAAGAGGGGAAGATTTATCAGCGTCCTTTCGGCGGTATGACGACGGAGTACGGCAAAGGAAAAGCAGCTCAGCGTACCTGTGCTGCGGCAGATCGTACGGGGCATGCTATACTTCATACGTTATATCAGCAGTCGCTAAAGCATAAAGTGCAGTTTTTTGTGGAGTATTTTGCTATTGATTTATTAATGGAAGACAGCGAATGTAGGGGCGTAGTTGCGTGGAACTTAGATGATGGTAGTCTGCATTGTTTTAGAGCTCATAATGTAGTGCTTGCAACGGGTGGATACGGGCGTGCTTATTTTTCAGCAACTTCCGCTCATACTTGTACAGGTGATGGAGGTGGTATGGCGATTAGAGCCGGTTTGCCGCTGCAAGATATGGAGTTCGTACAGTTCCATCCGACAGGCATATATTCGGCAGGTTGTCTTATTACCGAGGGAGCAAGAGGTGAAGGTGGATATCTCGTCAACGCAAACGGTGAGCGTTTTATGGAGCGTTATGCTCCTGCTGCAAAGGATTTAGCGTCAAGAGACGTAGTTTCAAGAGCAATGACCATAGAAATCAGAGAGGGGCGAGGAGTCGGCGAGTATAAAGATCATGTATTCCTGCATTTAAATCATTTATTGCCTGAAATTTTACATAGTCGTTTGCCCGGTATCTCTGAGACGGCTAAAATTTTTGCCGGTGTTGATGTCACTAAAGAGCCGATACCGGTACTTCCTACAGTTCATTATAATATGGGCGGGATACCGACTAATTACCACGGTCAAGTCATAATCAAAGACGGTACGAATCATAATAGCGTAGTAAAGGGACTTATGGCAATCGGTGAAGCTGCTTGCGTATCGGTACACGGAGCTAACAGGTTGGGGTCAAATTCTTTGCTTGATTTAGTAGTATTCGGTAGAAGTAGTGCTTTAAAAGCAGCTGAACTTATTAGTCCAGCGAGTCCTCATAAGCCTATAAAAGAGGCAAGTCTTGAAAAAATTATAAATAGATTTGATAAAGTCCGTCACGCTAACGGTAATATTTTAGTTGCAGATTTAAGGCTTAAAATGCAAAGAACTATGCAAAGCCACGCTTCGGTATTTAGAACTCAAGAAGTACTAGATGAAGGAGCAGGAATGATTAGCGAAATAAGAAACGGCTACAAAGATATAAAAATTAACGATAAATCTTTAATTTGGAATAGTGATTTAGTGGAAGGCCTAGAGCTAGATAATCTACTTGATCAGGCTTTGGTAACGGTATATTCGGCAGCTGCAAGAAAAGAAAGTAGAGGAGCTCATGCTAGGGAAGATTATCCTGATCGTAATGATGGAGATTGGATGAAACATACTCTTAGCTCTATCGATGAAGCAGGTAAAGTAGTTCTTGATTATAAACCTGTAACGCTAACCACTTTAACCGATGAGATAAGTGCAATTCCACCGGCTAAGAGGGTGTATTAAAAAATCGTCATTGCGAGAAGAATTACGTAGTAATTCGACGAAGCAATCTCAGGAGTTTGTTATTATCTCATGAGATTGCCACGCAGCCTATGGCTCCTCGCAAGACCTTGTTGCGTAGATATAAAAAAAAGTAGCTGCGAACTAAGAAAAGTAGTAAATCGACAAAAAACTTAACCACAAGTGTGTATG
>NZ_MXAX01000040.1:0-3272 GCF_019249195.1 Rickettsia sp. TH2014
CAAAAAAATCTTATAATTTGCAGCAAAAAAAGAACCAAATTACCGATTAATATTTATTTACCGACAGGCTCTTAGTAATATTATAATTTTTTATACTCGATTCTGTCTACTTTTAATAGAATAATCATAATTAATCAAATATGCACAGAACCTAGACATGGTACTTCTTCTGTAGCATCAATATCAATAACTGTATCATCGTTTGTGCCTGAGGCAATTTTATTAAGCCAAGTAAGGGTAGTAGCGGCTTTCTCAGCAATATTTTTACCTGCACTACTAATTGCCTTACCAACATTTAAATCCGATATAGCAGTTGTTAAAACATCTATTAAAGTTGCAAGACTTAAGAATTTTAAATCTTTAATAGACTCAAACATTATTAAAGGTACTATCGCTACAGTCAACCTTGCAGCATCATTGTAGTAAAACTTTTGAAAAAACACATCATTAGTTAATTTTTTGCCGGTGATATTTTCTATAACTTTATTGCCACAATATGTTGATACCAATAAAGAAGCAAGACGCATTAATTTAACAGAAGTGGAGGCATAAAACATTGGATCTTCATAAAATTCTAATTCTGGATTACGAAAATAAAAACATATATAATCTAAAATCAGCGTGGCTATTGCCGAACACATAGCAGTACTCTTCCATCCATGATAGGTACTAATGTCTGGTTCAATATTGTTAAAATCTATATCTTGATTAGTAAGTTTATTATATATTGCCTGAAGTTTTATTTGCGTATTCTTATCTTTTTCGGAATGTTTATATAGTAACTGAAAATATGGTTTAATTTCTTCAGCTGTAAATTTCTTATTCTCAATTAAAGCCGGTACAATTTTATCATGCAAAAATTTAATTAATTTATTTTGCATAAAATTTGTAACTTTACTTTGTTCTTCTACTACTCCTGCAGCTGCAGACCATCGCAAAGCCGTATATACAATTATACGATTAATAATATCATTATTTAATAAATCGATAGGCTGTAACCCTAAATTAGCAGCATATCTAAAACAAATCGCAGTTGTATTTACGGCATCATTAGCAAGGCTTGGAGTGTAATCAAATAAAAATTTAATGTCTTCAGCATTTTCATTGTCATTGTTATTTTCTAATGCTTGAAACATATTATTATTAATCTCTTTAGTTTGTCTATTTGATAAGACCGTACCTGGAAAAGATAATAAAATTTGTAGCATCGCAAGGCTAGTGGTCGGTAAAGCACATAATTCATACCAAGGATCATCTTCATCAATTACATACGAACGTAAAGCAATTACACCGGCTATAAGAGCAGCATAAGTAGCTGCTATTTTACCTGAATGGTTGCTAACTAAATCTGATTTTTCAGTTAACCAAGAAGCAATTTTATGATCTTCATTATATTTATCCGTAGCTTTTTCTATTCTAGTAAGACTTTGCTCTAATGAATTAAGATGATTTGTAAAATTTAAATGGGCTTTTTTTACTATATTAAACTCGGCTTCATAAGAGGAAGATACATTTAAAGTATTTGTAAGTAATATTGCTTTAGCTATATAGCGATATAAAAAATACTCTCTCGTCAGAGGATATGCCATAGCATCGATTTCTTCGGCTGCTTTAATCAAGCTTTCAGATTGATCTAAATTATTTTTTAAAAATCCTTGGGCTTTAGTCACAAAGGTACTAAACTCTAGTGCATTTATATCCCCTATATTATCTAGCATAGAATCAATGATATTCTTGTTTTCTACTCCTATTAACTTCTGTAGCTTTGTATCTAAAAAATGATCTTGATTATTTATCTCTCCAAAACAATTGCTCCAGTGAGAATGACCGATATTCTCATCTTGATACTTTCCGGTAGCAGCTACTTTACTTAACATTGTTTCTAAATATTGAGTATAAATAAAACTTTGATCTAGTATCGTTAAATCTTTAAAATTTTTATCACAGAACCATATTTTCAATACCTCACCTAAATTAAAACTAGCAAGTGCTGTAGTAGTTTTCCATAATCTTACGCCTAAATTTGATATATCATTATAATATTTTATTATTACTTCTAGTTTATTACTCATAATTTCAATTAAATAAATATTAAAGTTAAAATAAAAATATAAAAATCTCTTAATATTTATTCAAATCTTTTATATGTAATTATTTATAATCTTTAATTATTTTATTATGAGATAACATTAAAATCACACACGGGCAACGCCGGTTTCTGATAAGAGAGAAGAGTATTAGGGCGCAAAAGTTTTTAACCAAAAAACAATAGTTGTGGACATAATATATCCTTTTTTATCTTCTATTTGCAACAGAATCTGATTAATGATATAAAAAATATCAATATCTAAATCGTCTATATACTCGCTGAATCTGAAAAATTGGCTACGTCGTCTTTGTAAGACCTCGGATGCTCACGTATTATTATTTTACGCTCCGCTCCTCAGCTTACAGACTCCTTGCTCTTTTCCAAATTGAGCTTCGTATACCAACTTTTCATTTACTCGGAGTATATTATAATGAGAATACTAATAACAGGAGCTAACGGCTTTATTGGCTCATATATTACAGCTGAATTATTAAAGAATAATTATGAAGTAATATGCTGTGTTAGAGATGTTGAATCTACCAAGAAAAAATTCCCTACTGCAGAAGTTATATATTGTGATTTTAATATAGACCTAACACCACAAAGCTAGATAAATAGATTAAATAACATAGATATAGTTATTAATGTATCAGGTGTATTAAAGTCTAGTCATGCTAATAATATTGAAAATGTTCATGTCAATGGTCCAAAGGCTCTATTTAAGGCTTGCACCATTACTAATGTAAAAAGAATTATTCATATTTCAGCTCTTGGAATAGATGATGAAGAAAACACTGCTTATGCGTTAACTAAAAAAGCAGCTAAAGCATATTTACAAAAATTAGAAAATATAGACTGGGTAATTTTGCAGCCATCTCTTGTTTACGCAAGCGGTTGTTACGGTAGTACCTCACTATTTAGGGCTCTTGCAACATTACCGTATTTTATTCCTTTAATAGGCGATGGTTTACAACAATTTCAACCTATTCATATTGATGATTTAACGAAAGTAATTATTCACTGTATAGAAAGGAAGGAAAAATCCACAAATTATTAAAAATAGTTGGACCAGACATAGTTACCATGAAGGATATCTTGCTTGGATTTAGAAAATGGCTTGGAGTTAATCCTGGAAGACTAATTAAAATTCCTCTAATATGTAATAGTTGAGATTTAATCTTAC
>NZ_MXAX01000041.1:0-1048 GCF_019249195.1 Rickettsia sp. TH2014
TTATTGAACGTATAGCTTTTTAATAGGCATCACTGCAATATGGAGGCATGACCAGATGCTATAAGCGATAATCCTGCACAAATTCTTAACATAGCTATTGAGTACAACAACAAAGATGTCATTGAGTTTCTAGTATCAAATGTAGAAGATGAAATATCAGAAATGCAGCTAGAACAAACTTTAAAGAATAATTTTATATCATCACTTAAATATAATCTTGTAGATAGAGTAAAATTGTTATTGCCTTTCGCATCAAAAATATCCTTCGCATCACAAGATTTAATAAATAGTGGTATTGATATTAGAAAAATCGCTGAAAATCATGATGAAGAAATAGTAAAAATGATATTTGAATCTCCAAATATAATATCCCTACATGGATATTATGTTAACTTAGAAATACAAAACGGTGATTGGAAAAACGCTGTATATTTAAAAAAAGCTGCCAAATATACTCAAGGATCCAGTACCCTAGTGCAAGAAGGATTAATAAGAGCATGGGATCTACAAAATAAATTTACTGGAATGAGTGTAAGTGAAGTTGCTAAATTTGGCTCACCAGAATTAATGGGGCTAATATTTAAAAATTTAAGCCCTGAGCAAATTCAAGATACTCTTAGTAAAGCTGTAACAAAATCTATTCAATTTAATAAAGATACTGCTGAGCTTAAGGAGCTACTACAATATCCAGATATTAAAATAACTTCAGAAAATCTTTATGAAGCGATACTCACGGGAAATAAAGAATCAGTAGTATTAGTAGTTAATCATCCGTCTACTAAAATAGATTATTGGTCTTTTATAGAAACAATCTTAAGAGTAAAAAATTCAGAAATCCTAGATTTAATATGTACTCATCCGTCTTCAGCAGAATTAGTAAGAAATTATTATTACAAAAATGAAAGGCATCCGGATAAAATTGCTAAGATTTCACATTATGTTCAAGAAATCCATGAAGATACTATCAATATTTTAGGGAATGAAGAATTTTAGCATAACTTAATTTGTAGAAGTCAAGATTTAATCTTACAGACATTATAAAAATTAT
>NZ_MXAX01000042.1:0-3602 GCF_019249195.1 Rickettsia sp. TH2014
TTATAATTAATAAATCCATAAGCTTCTGGCGTCACTATTAGGCTGCTGACATTATCTACATGCCCAAAATAAATATCCTGATACGCTCTAAGTCCTGCTATACTGCTTAGTTTATGATAATTTTTCTTACGGATAGTGAGATTCTGGAAACTAGTGCCAGTTTCTGTATAACCTTTATCTCTGATTAATGAAGCTATTGCTCCAATGCTAGGGACAACATAAGCGTTATTTCCAAGATAATGATTATATCCAAGTGATATGCTTCCATTATATAAATGTGATTTATATTTACCAGATGCCACTTCACTACCAAGCACATTTTTAGTTATAGCAGTATAACGTATCTTGCCACTTCTAATAGAACTCTCTGCATAAGAAATAGTACTATTTAAGTACCAATTATAATTTGGTATATTATATGCACTGTAAAGCGAGAACATATTAGTTCTTACTTTATCTATATTACCTATACTCTGGTCTTTTGGTCTTATACTAGTGTATGCATTTGTATATGCAATACCTAAAAGTATATTATCACATATAAGACTATCAAGCCCTATAGTATTACTATGTCCTTTTGTTTTATAACTACTGAAATATTCAGCATTCTTAGCACTTACTTTATCCTTACTATGATTTATTGAGGATCTAGCCCACATGCCATATTTACTCTCTTCATATATATTATCGTTACATCCACACATATCTTCATCACCAGCTGCAATAGCAGCTTGGCTCATGCCAAGGCCAGTATTTGATAATCTATTATGGATAGTATTCATAGCAACTTTATTGGTATCTGTAAGTGTTTGGTGTAATGCTACTTGCACTATAGCACTATCTCGCTCTTTTGGATGATCTAATATTCTAGAAAGCATCTCTTCTGCTTGTTCTTTATCTAATAAACCTATATTTTTCTTAAACTCCTCAGCATCACTATTTGTTGTTACATGCTTTAATTCTTGCATAAACATATTATCTTGTGCAGAATCAAAAACATAATCAGTATCTATGACATTGTTTGAATCATCATACGCATATAAAGTCAAAGCACTTGCGTCTAACTTCCACTTCACAAACTTATTTTGTTCACCACTACTATCAAGTATAATCTGATGCTCTGGATCATTTAATGGAACTATATTACTCCCATCCTCCGCCAAAATAATATTATATATAGTATTATCAGCTATTTTGCTGATGTCACTATTAATAAATGATAATTTTACTATTAATTCACTCACATTTGATAAATCTAAGGTGCTACCTGGTGCAAGTATTATATTACCACCAGATAAACTAGATTCATCATATGTAGTATTTATCATGAGCTGATTAGTAAAGATATTTATACCAGATAATGTCAATATCTTATTATCAAGTATAATACTGCTATTACTCGCACTTATATTACCTGCTATTGATATATTATCTGATACTTGGATATTAGAACTATTGACATTAATAGTACTTGCACTTACATCGCCATTAAATATTACATTTGATCCATGAGATATATCTATATTATTGCCACTTGATAATGTCTTATTAAATTTAGTATCGCCATTTATAGTAATGTTGCCCTGACTATTTACAGTATCTGCAAAATATGTACTGCCACTCGCCTTTATACCGCCTTTAGTATGTACTGTACCTTGAAACTTCGTAATAACATTATCTTGATCAAAATTAATAGTATTATGTACATTTGTATTCGCTGGTGCAAATAATGAGAACGATGATAATGCGTCGCTACTGGTAGTATTAGCTAAAATATTATTACATGCAACATTACCTGCAAATAATGCTTCCCCTGAGGTCTTAATATCTCCGATACTATTAATACTTCCATTAAACTCTGTATTAGCACCACTTGCTATATTGCCAACTGGACTAGTGCTTGAGCCAATGTTGCCGTTTATAATATTATTATTAGTAAGATTTAAATTGACTGGCTGACCGCCTGTTATATTCATACCTCCTACATATTTCATATTAGAGGGGAATGCGATTGTTCCACTACCGTTACCTTGGAGTTCTGTTATAGAGTAATCACCTGAAGTCTTAAATGTTACATCTCCTGCTCCTGCTTTCAGCATTGTAAGATTTGTTACTACTCCATCAATAGCCCCTTTGCCTTCGAAATTAATTGTACCATTATTACCTCCCGTACTATTAACATTGCCGGTAATCTTTTGCCCATCTGATATATTTATTATGGCGGCATTGTTTTGAAAATCTACATTACCATCAATATTGCCGATTGCAGTTAGTGTTGTATTGGTTGCAAAAGATAAATTAGAGTGTACATCTGCAAGTGTAATTGTAGGCACATTAAGCTCAAGATCAGTAGTATGGATAGTAGATTCAATATTAAGAACGCCCTCTCCTGATAATTCAAGTTGCTTAAGTTTATGCACATCTGTTCCAAGTGAACCACCTTTAACAGTAAGCGTGCTACCTGTACTTGCTGATAACTCAACTCTTGCAAAATCATCCTTACCTGAATCAAGATCCCGAAGTAATGTAATGCTGCGGTCATTACCGCCTGCACCGCTACTTACATTTGATAATTTGACAGTAGCATTCTCATCTATAAAGTTAATACTTTGACCTGAACCTAAAATATCTAAGTTCTGATTAGCCATATTAGATACATCAATAGCATAAATAGCTGAAGGAGGGGCAATACGCATAGAATCAGCTGCAGTCAATTGTGCTTTAGATCTAGACAAATTATTAAGTACCTCTACATCATCTAATCTGTTTAAATATGCAGTAGGAGATGTAGTACCAATATTAATATTTGGAATTTTTGCTGTGCTGCAACTCTTATCAGTAAAATTGGAGCCAGATACAATATTTAACTGAGAGACACTACTTGCATCCATACTATCTTGCATAGTAACAATGCCTTGCGTTTCAACTATAGCAATTTCGTTACCAGGAACACCTATGGTGGTTGGGGCATTATCGCCTGTAATAGTCAGCCCTTGAGTACCGCCATTAAGCAATAATATGCCACCGCCTCCTACATCCCCTGCAAGATTTGCTGCAAATGACGCTACTCTCGCATCATTGTTACTTGTATTGTCTATTTGAAAAGTAGAGTTAGCTCCTAAGAACTTAATGCCATTACCCCCAGGAGCTAGTAATGTTTTATTGCCACTTGCAAGATCTATAGCAAGTATCTTATTATCAGATATATTGATGCTTCCTACTTCAAGATCTATCATTGTTAATTTTGGTAAATTCACATCTAATGTAGCATTTTCGGCATTTTGAATTGGAGTCTTTAAAATATATGCTTTATCACCAGAAAAATTAATTGTTGCAGCTTGACTGTTACAATCTATAGCACCAGATATGCCAGTGGTCACTAAAGTTCCTGCATCATTAAATGTTACGTTACCAATGATGCCTTTATCTGCTACTAAACTACCATCTGCACTAAATAGTACATTACTAGTAAGCATGCTACTCGCTGTAACATTAGCTCCGGCATTAGCTACCTCTATAGTCTGAGCATTTGCTGCAGGAATGCTACTCGCTCCAGCCCCACTAAACTTTAGCTTAGTAAGCATATTAGTAGCACCAATAGT
>NZ_MXAX01000043.1:0-4667 GCF_019249195.1 Rickettsia sp. TH2014
AATCTCCACGCAACAACGCCTTGCGAGGAGCGAAGCAACGTGGCAATCCAGAAAAAGATTAAAAAAATTCTGTAAATCAGNNNNTTTACTGGATTGCTTCGTCGAATTACTACGTAATTCTTCTCGCAATGACGGGTAGCCAACCTCTCGCAATGACAATACTTTAATATAAATATAGGTTAATGACAATGATAAAACTAGAGCAAATTTTTTGGCATGTTTGGATTAATAGTGCTTTAGTTCCTTATCAATTCGCAAGGATTCATGTTTTAACTCATAGCCTGCATTATTCAGGATCGGTGTTTGAGGGTGAGAGAGCTTATAACGGCAAAGTTTTTAAGTTAAAAGAACATACGGAAAGATTAATAAAATCAGCAGAAGCATTAGGTTTGAAAGTACCTTATAGTGTAGACGAGATAATAAAAGCTCATGAACTTGTAATAAAACAGAATAATATTATGGATGCGTATATAAGACCGCTTATTTGGTGCGGAGACGAGTCGCTAAATATTACTAACCCTGATTTGTCTACTAATCTTTTGATTGCCGGTATTCCATCAATGCCCAGGTCTTTTGAGAAAGGTATAAATTTGCATGTAAGCCGCTGGCGTAAAGCAATACCTGATAGCACTCCGGTACAATCTAAATCTGCCGCTCAATATAATATGGCAATAACGAGTAAAAAAGAAGCTAAAGCTCTTGGCTATGATGATGCCTTATTACTTGATTATGAAGGATATATTGCTGAATGCACTACAACAAATATTTTCTTTGTTAAAGATAAAACATTATATACTCCAATTGCCGATAGATTTTTAAACGGTATAACAAGACAGACTATTATTGAAATTGCAAAAGATTTAGGTCTAGAAGTAAAAGAAGAGCGTTTGAAATTAGAGCAAATAGAGAATTTTACCGGATGTTTTGTTACAGGCACGGCAATTGAGGTACAAAATATTGATTCTATAGATTTAGGCAATACAAAGATTACTTTCGATGATCATCAAATTGCAGAGCATTTGAAAAAAGAGTATGGGCGTATTGTTAGGGAGTAGGAAGAGCTATGTGGGACACGCGAGCCGTCATTGCGAGGAAAATTATGAAGTAATTTGACGAAGCAATCTCAGGATGTTTGACAAGATTGCCACGTCGAAACTACGTTTCTCCTCGCAATGACAAATTAATAAAAAAATAAAAAACAATGAATAACATATTTAAAGGTTTAATTACCGCAGCTATAACACCTTTTAAAGATAATAAGTTAGACTTATATGCTTTAGAGAGAATTTTAAAACATCAAATAAAGCATGAAGTCGATGCAGTATTAATTGCAGGCTCAACCGGAGAAGGTAGTAATCTCAGCTTTGAAGAATATAAATTATTACTGCAAACTAGCGTAGAAATCGTTAATAAGCGTATTCCTATAATAAGCGGATGTTCATCAAATAATACTGCTTATGCAAGAGAGCTTGCAGCGGAATCTACAAAAATCAAGGTTGATGGTTTTATGGCTAGCCCGCCATCTTATGTAAAACCTACCCAACACGGCATTTATAAGCATTTTGAAGCATTACATGAAGCGTGTAATCTACCTATTATGTTATATTCAGCTCCAACTAGAAGCGGAGTAGATTTTTCTGATGAGACGATATTAAAACTTAGCAAGCTACCGCGTATCTTAGCATTAAAAGACTGCGGCGTAGATTTAGAACGCCCATTGCGGATTAGAGCAATAGTTAAAAAGGATTTCAACATTTTAACCGGTAACGATGAAGTAGTCTTAGCTTTTAACGCACAAGGTGGGGTAGGGTGGACTTCCGTAGCCTCTAATATTGCTCCTAATATATGTAAAGAGCTACTAGAGAAGTGGAATAAGAATGATACTAAAGGAGCATTAGAAATCCATCAGAAATTACTGCCTTTATATAAAGCATTATTTGTAGAGTCTAATCCGATTCCGATAAAATATGCTGCATATTATTTAGGTTTATGTGAAAATGAAATTAGACTCCCATTAACTGAAGCAAGCTATAGTGCTAAAAAACAAATTGAATACATTATAACATCACTATCTATAAAAATATGACCGAATATAAGAAAGTTATTGCACAAAATAAGAAGGTCCTTTTTAATTATTTGATTGAAGAAAGATTAGAAGCAGGTATTGTATTAAAGGGTAGTGAAGTACAGTCTCTGCGTCAAGGCAAAGCTTCTATAGAGGAAAGCCATGCGGCAGATACCGGACATGAGGTATTTTTGTATAACTGCCATATTGCGGAATATGAGAAAGCGAATAGATTTAATCATTCTACTCGTAGACCTCGTAAATTATTGTTGCATACTAAAGAGATAAAGAAAATTATCGGTAGAATTAGAATAAAAGGCTATACGCTAGTAGCTCTTTCTATGTATTTTAATAAAAAAAATAAAGTAAAAGTTGAACTTGGTATTGCTAAAGGTAAGAAATTACATGATAAAAGAGAATCAATTAAAGAAAAAGATTGGAAAAGAGATCAAAGCAGATTAATAAGACAAAAGTAATGGGTTTTGCTACACTGGGTGTCAAGCCGACGTTACATGGCTCGTTTTATGTCATTCCCGCAAAAGCGGGAATCTAGTAAAACATATAAAAAATAAGTTTTTATATGTTTAGTTTAACGAATTTTTGTATCAATATTAAGATTATTTTCTGGATTCCCGCTTTTGCGGGAATGACATATAGAACTACTTTGACCTTAGCAAGACATAACATTTTCAAAAAAAGTAAAAACAATATAAAAATTAAATATAGGAATTTATGCAGCATATTATAGGTAAAATATTGGTTATATTTGTAGTTGTGATAGGAGTTTTATTTGTTTTCAAAACAATGAAAACTTATTCTACAAATCCGGTTTCCGTTGTGGTTAAACAAAGCGAGGATGCAAGGAAATGTGAAGAGGAGAGAGTCCAAGAAATAATCAAAGATTATTTGCTTAAAACTCCGGAAATAATAATAGAATCAATAGAAGGTTTGCAAAAACGTAAAGTACAGGAAAATGAGACTAAAGTTAATAACTATCTAAAAGATAATAAGTTAGGTATTGAAGATAGCACAAGCTTTCCTATTATAGGAAATAAAGACGGTGATATAACAATAATTGCTTTTTATGATTACAATTGTTCTTATTGTAAAAAAGGCGATGTTTCTATAAATGAATTATTGCAAAACGATCCAAAAGTTAAAGTTATATTACGACCGCTACCTTTCCTTGGAGATGCTTCCGAATATCTGGCAAGAATAGTTTTAGCCGTTTATAAGGTTAATCCAAGTAAATTTAAAGCTGTTCATGATGAACTAATAAAAATAAGAGATGTTTCTAAGGAATCTATAAAAGAATTATTAACCGAGAATGGCTTAAATGCTACGGAAATTGAAGAAATGGCCGATAGCAATGAGATTAAAGATTTAATTACTCAAAATATGAAAATAGCTAGAAGCCTTAGAATCCAAGGAGTACCTGCGTATATAATTGATTCAAAATTAATACCCGGGTTAATAGATTTCCTACAGTTACTAAATATAGTTAAAGAAATTAGGGATAGTAAAAATTCTTAAGAAACTTGGAGGGGTTTGGTGTTATTGCATGGCTCGGAAAACCCGCTCTGTGTCATACCGTGGCTTGTCCACGGTATCCAGAAAAACAGTTTAAAATACTAATAACTTTATTATCTTAATAGTAAATAATAAACTGCTATGAATTAAGGCAATTATTATTGGTTAAACAAATTACTGCCGAATATCAAAATAACAAAATTAGTTTAAATAATTTTAATTCCTCGTGATATTCATAAACAAACAGGTCACATAGGAGGAATAGATTTATGGTACAAATAAAAAATATTAAAGATATTAAATGGTATGTCAAAAATTCTCCATTAGAAGAAAAAATTTAATTTTATTAAAAGATTTTCCATTTAAATTACCAAAAATATTTATCGATTTACTTAAAATAAGCGACGGAGGAAGAGTAGATTACGTTTTTGATTATTATGATGAATATTTTCAAGAATTATTGAGGCGGAGGCGGTATAGGACAAATATACGTGATTTGTACAAAAGATTCTAAAATGCTTAATAGAAATTATGATCCTGATGGATTTGGTTTTGATAAAAAAGAATATTTTATAACTCATAATAATATAATAGATATTTATAATAATCCTGCTGAATTTTTTCCTAAAAATTTAGTAGCATTTGGTATAGATGGAGGAGGCAATAAGATATGCTTTGATTATCGAGCTGATCCGAATACTGATAATCCGCCAGTAGTTTATTGGATTATTGGCTATAATGAGGGAGAAGATATATCATTTTTAGCATATAATTTTGAGGAACTTTAAAGATATTAAAAGAACCGGAAGATGGTGATCTTGAGGAATAAAAAAAGAGAATTTAGTAGTATGGCAAAGTGTTGCGAAACGTGCAATGATATTGCTAAAGTGGAAGCGCTGCTTAATTATTTTGATATTGAGGTAATTTACTCTATAAACCTTATTAATCAAGAAAAATTTACATAGGAAGATTTACGAAAGATTAATAATATCACTCCTGCTATAGAAAAATTAATTAATGAAAAATTACAACTATGGTAATCCTCCCATTTTTAATCGCAATAGAGAGTAGA
>NZ_MXAX01000043.1:4680-4790 GCF_019249195.1 Rickettsia sp. TH2014
AGAGCTAATTTTTGTATTGGTGTTATACCGCCAATAGCCATATTAAGTCTTTCGTTATTATAAGACCAAAGCCATTGAGTTGCAAGATCCTGTGCTTCTTGTATATTAAC
>NZ_MXAX01000044.1:0-4623 GCF_019249195.1 Rickettsia sp. TH2014
GCGAGGGAATGACGGAAAAATTGGTCCACGCGCGAGCAATGACGTTAAATAACAACAATAAAAAAATCAAATCTAAACAGATTATGCCGATTAAAATTTTAATGCCTGCTTTATCTCCGACTATGACGGAAGGAAATCTAGCTAGGTGGTTAAAAAAAGAAGGGGATAAAGTTAATCCCGGAGAAGTAATTGCCGAAATTGAAACTGATAAAGCAACGATGGAAGTAGAGGCAGTAGATGGGGGGATACTCTCTAAAATAACTATTCCGCAAGGTAGTCAAAATGTACCTGTTAACTCTTTAATTGCGGTGTTAAGCGAAGAGGGGGAAGACATAGCAGATATTGATGCGTTTATTGCAAAAAATAATAGTGTATCACTGTCTATAAATGTAGAAGAACAGGGGCAGCTAAATTCACAAAGCTTCAGACAAGATGAATTTAAGGACGAGTCTGCACAGCGCGCATTAGTATGTGAGCACAGACGAGTTCCACAAAATTCGCTTGTGTCAAGCGCGGTGAATGACGCTGTAAATAGTAAAATATTCGCCTCACCACTAGCAAAAAGATTTGCAAAAATGAGAAATGTTAGACTTGAGAATATAAAAGGTAGTGGTCCTCATGGTAGAATAGTTAAACAAGATATCTTATCATATACTCCTAGCACTGTTTATAATAAGATAGTTGCTAGAAATCCTGAAGAATATCGTTTAGTACCAAATAATAATATTCGCAAGATTATAGCTAAGCGTCTACTTGAATCAAAGCAAACTATCCCGCATTTTTATTTATCTATAGAATGTAATGTTGATAAATTGTTAGAGATAAGAGAAGATATCAACAAATCTTTTGCAGAAGACAAATCATCAAGAATCTCGGTCAATGATTTTATTATTTTAGCAGTAGCAAAGGCTTTGCAAGAAGTGCCAAGTGTAAATGCAAGCTGGCAAGAAGATGCTATTAGATACTATAATAATGTTGATATTTCGGTAGCAGTAGCGATTGAGAACGGGCTTGTTACACCGATAGTTAAAAATGCTAATCAAAAAAACATTATAGAGCTATCTCATGAAATGAAAGAATTAATAAAGAAAGCAAAAGATAATAAATTAACCCCTGAAGAATTTCAGGGCGGAGGGTTTACCATTTCTAACCTCGGTATGTACGGTATTAAGAATTTCAATGCTATAATTAACCCACCGCAAAGTTGTATAATGGGCGTCGGAGCTAGTGCAAAACGTGCTATAGTCAAGAATGATCAAGTAACCATAGCAACAATTATGGATGTAACTCTTTCTGCCGATCACCGAGTAGTAGACGGAGCAGTCGGCGCTGAGTTTTTGGCAGCATTTAAGAAGTTTATAGAAAGCCCCGCTTTGATGTTGATATAAGTCGTCATTGCGAGGAGGCATACCCAAACCATCATTGCGAGCAGCCATAGGCTGCGTGGCAATCTCATGAAGCAGTATAAAATTCCTGAGATTGCCGCGTCAAGGCTCCGCCTTTCCTCGCAATGACGTTAAAACTAACCTCATCCCCAAATAAATCAAAAATAACATGAGTTTTTCAGATAATTTAGCAAAAATTTTAGATAAATATGAAAATTTAAGCAAAAAACTATCTTCCGGCATTATGGGAGACGAGTTTGTTAAGGCATCTAAAGAATATGCCGAACTTGAAGATGTTGTAGCAAAAATTAAAGAATATAATAAAGCTAAATCTGAGCTTGAAGAAGCAAATAATTTTAAGCTAGAAGTGGGACTTGATAATGCAACTTTAGAAATGATTGAAGACGAAATACACACCCTTGAAAATTCGTTACCAAAACTTGAAAGAGCCGTAAAAATTGCTTTATTACCGAAAGATGATGCGGATAGTAAAAGTGCTATTATTGAAGTTAGAGCAGGAAGCGGCGGAGAAGAAGCCGCGCTTTTTGCTGCCGTACTTTTCAATATGTACCAACGATACGCCGAGTTAAAAGGATGGCGTTTCGAGATATTAGCAATTTCCGATACGGGAATAGGTGGTTATAAAGAAGCATCGGCATCGATAAAAGGCAAAGATGTATTCTCTAAGCTCAAATTTGAGTCAGGCGTTCATAGAGTGCAGAGAGTACCAGAAACGGAATCACAAGGACGTATTCACACTTCGGCAGCAACGGTTGCAGTACTTCCTGAAGCTGAAGAGGTAGATATTAAAATTGAAGATAAAGACTTAAGAATTGATACTTATAGAGCTTCAGGGGCTGGTGGACAGCACGTTAATACTACCGATTCTGCCGTACGTATAACTCATATCCCTACCGGTATTACCGTAGCCTTGCAAGATGAGAAGTCACAGCATAAAAATAAAGCAAAGGCGTTAAAAATTCTACGTGCTAGAATTTATGAAGAAGAACGCCGCAAAAAAGAACAAGAAAGGGCCGACAGTAGACGAGGGCAGGTAGGTTCGGGAGATCGTTCGGAACGGATACGTACTTATAATTTCCCACAGGGAAGAGTATCCGACCATAGAATAAACTTAACACTTTATAAGATAGACGAAGTGGTTAAAAACGGACAATTAGATGAGTTTGTTGAAGCTTTAATTGCAGATGACGAGGCTAAGAAACTTTCGGAGATATAAGTGTATACGTTATTGTGAGTAGGCATTGTTGCGTGGATACCTAAGTCGTCATTGCAAGGAAATTGCGTAGCAATTGACGAAGCAATCTCAGGAGTTTGTTATTATTTCATGAGATTGCCACACAAGTACTACGACTGCTCGAAATGACGATATACAGCAAAAATACGGTCTAATAAACACATGAAACCACAAGCATCTATAAACGGTAAAATCTGGCAGCAGAAACTGATTAACGAAGATATAGTCACCGAGTTATGTCGTAGTTTCAAAATTAGTGATTTACTGGCTAGGATAGTATCATTAAGAGTAAATAATATAGAGGAAGTAGAAAATTTTTTGATACCGAAAATCAAAAATTTATTACCTAATCCTTTTCATCTACTCGATATGGAAAAGGCTGTAGATAGAACCGTTAAAGCTATTTTAAATAACCAAAAAATATGTATCTTTGCCGATTATGATGTAGACGGTGCTACTTCAGCTGCTTTACTTAAAAACGTCTTTAGAGATTTAAATATACTATGTGATATTTATGTTCCTGATCGTATAGCTGAAGGATACGGTCCGACTCCTTTTGCTATGCAAAAAATTAAAGATAACGGCACAGAATTATTAATTACGGTTGATTGCGGTGCTATGGCACATGAAGCCTTAAAATACGCAAAAGACCTTAACCTTGATGTTATAGTAATCGATCATCATATAGCTACGGAAATATTACCGGATGCAGTAGCTATAGTAAATCCAAATCGTATTGATGAAAAAAGCGAATGTAAACATTTGGCAGCCGTAGGAGTTGCTTTCTTATTTGCAACTGCAATATTATCGAATTTAAAGAAGCAAAATTATTTCACGCAAACAATGCTTCAGCCTAACCTAATGAAGTATCTAGATTTAGTGGCTCTTGGCACTGTTTGTGATATGATGAAATTAACAGGCTTAAATCGCGCATTTGTAGCTGGCGGTTTGAAAGTAATGCAACAAAGACAAAACATCGGTATTAAAACATTATATGATATGGCAGGGCTTAATGAAATACCGAAATGTTATCATTTAAGTTTTATTCTAGGTCCACGTATCAATGCAGGCGGTAGAGTAGGAAAGGCAAGTTTAGGAGCTAATATCCTATCTACTAGTTGTCCTAATGAAGCAAGTAAATTAGCTGAAGAACTTGAAAAACATAATAATGAGCGTAAAGTAATGGAGTTATTAATGATAGAAGAGGCAACAGAAATTGCTTTAACTCAACAAGATAGTAGTTTATTATTTATCGTAAAAGAAGGATGGCATCCAGGCGTTATAGGAATCGTTGCCGGCAGATTAAAAGAAAAGTTTGATAAGCCGGTAGCGGTTGTGGCTTTAAATGACGGGATTGGTAAAGCTTCATGCCGTTCTATTTTAGGTATTGATTTCGGTACTGAGATTATCAATGCTAAAAGCAAAGATTTGCTAATAGCAGGCGGAGGTCATGCTATGGCGGCAGGTTTTACCGTAACTGCTGAAAAATTACAAGAATTGCAGAATTTTTTTAATAATGCTTTTAGAATTAGTATAAATAAACTAGAAAATTATAAGCATGCGGAATATGATATTGATTTAACGGTTAATGGTGTGAATTTCCCTTTAATGGAGGAATTAAATACTTTAGAGCCTTTCGGTCAAGGAAATCATGAGCCTATATTTAAATTCGATGATTTATTTGTATTAAAAGCGGATATCGTTGGAAGTAAACATATTAAATGTATGCTTGCTCCAAATAAGCGAGGCTTTGGTAATAAAGCCTTATCTGCTATTGCTTTTAATTCGGTAGGCACTTCATTTGAAGAGGTTCTATTAAGCCCTAAAGCAAAGAATATTGCCGCAATAGGAACGTTAAAAACGAATAATTGGCAAGATAATTATACTATTCAATTAATTATAAAAGATATAGTTCTTAAAGAGTAGATGGCGATACCCGAATCGTCATTCCCGCGTAAGCATTGTTGCGTGGAGATTAAAAAA
>NZ_MXAX01000045.1:0-3030 GCF_019249195.1 Rickettsia sp. TH2014
ATGTAAGATTAAATCTCAACTATTACATCTCTCTTATTCATGCCTGTACCATACATAATAATGCTTTTATCGGCATGAGTACTACGATAATGGATTATGCAGTAATAGAAGAATATGCTTTTATTGCTGCAGGAAGTCTTGTCACACCAAAGAAGATAATTAAATCTAAAGAATTATGGATGGGTATCCCTGCAAAATTTGTTAGATATTTAACTGATCAAGATTTAGAATATATGCAAGATAACGCAAGAAATTATGTAGAACTTGCAAATGTTTATAAGATTTAGTGTCATTCCAGCAACGGCGGGAATCCAGCATAAAGCAAGATAAATCGAGCTTTTAATTTTAAAAACTTGCCGTATTTATACTTTTTTTTGGATTCCTGCTTTCGCAGGAATGACATAAGAACCATGCAACAAAGTCGCTAAAGGCAGGAATGACATACTGTACTATAAGAATTCTTAAACGCCTTAACCGTATTTTTAAGTAAAAAAGCAATAGTCATAGGTCCAATGCCACCGGGGGCGGGAGTAATATATTTTACTTTAGACTTCACATTTTCAAAATCAACATCACCGATAATCTTATTGCCGCTAATTCTATTAATTCCTACATCAATTACTATAGATTCAGGATTAAAATATTCGGCAGTGAATTTTAAAGGTGAGCCTATTGCCGCAACAACTATATCAGCTTTAGAAGTGATGGAGCTTAGATTTTGCGATTTGGAATGACAAATAGTAACACTGCAATCTTCTTGCAATAGTAAGGCACTTAGAGGTTTACCTACTATATTTGATCGTCCGACAATTACGGCGTTTTTACCGCTTAAATTCGGTTCATATTTTTTTATAACTGCAAGGCATCCAAGGGCAGTGCAGGGTACAAAGCCTTGACTATAGTCAAATGATTTGAATTCACTTCCATCGTCACTCGTCGCTCTCCTATTATCTATAGGCTTCGTCCCTTGCTCCTTGTAATTAAATCCAACTGATTTGACTATAATCCCGCTATGTAAGTAACCGACATTTAAAGGATGAAAACCATCTATATCTTTATAGGGTGATACTGCTGATAAAATTTTATTTTTATCTATGGAGCTTGGCAAAGGAAGCTGAACTATAATTCCTGAAATCTCGTTATCAAGATTTAACTCGTTGATTTTCGCTATTAAATCATCAGTATGAATAGTAGTAGATAGATTTACTAATAAAGTATCAATTCCTATTTTATGAGCATTTTTTATTTTGTTTTTTACATAAATAATGCTTGCTGGATTATCGCCTACTAGTACTATAGCAAGCTTTGGTGAAGCGTTGGTTTGACTTTTAAGTTCTTGAATTTCTAGCTTTAAATCTGCTAGTATCTCATTTGCTAACGCTTTACCGTCAATTATATTATTCACTATATTTTTATCCATAATTATAGTATAGGACAGTTTTTCACAAAGCTCTCGATGTCATTCCTACGAAAACAGGAATCCAGCATAAAGCGAGATAACCTCCGCTTTAATTTTTAAAATTTAGCATATGTATGCTTTTTAACTACTGGATTTCCGCCTACGCGGGAATGACATCGAGTACTATGATTTTTATCTTACTTCCTTTCCCCATATTTAGTAGTGGAATACTCAAAATGTAGAGCCTTGCCGTCAAATACTCTACTATAAGCGTGATGGAGGCTGCTTGCAGCTTCAGCAAAGCCCGTAAGAATCAGCTTAAGCTTACCTGTATAATGAGCAATATCTCCAATGGCGTAAATACCTTCTATATTAGTTTGATAATAGGAGTGATCTACTTCAATATGGTGAAGCTTAACATTTAAACCCCAATTTGCTAAGCTACCTAAATCTTGTTTTAAACCAAAAAACGGTAGTAATATATTTGCATCTAATTTGCGAGTGTTATTTTGTAGATCTCTAACTATAACTTCTTGAAGTTCATCGTTATTACCCTCTAAAGCATTTAGCTGATAACCGATTACTAACTCGATTTTACCGGTTTCTGCAATATGCCTTAATTGCCTTACGCTTTCAGGAGCTGCTGTAAATTTATCCCGTCTATGTACTAAATATATTTTATTTGCAATTTCCGAAAGAGAAATAGCCCAGTCAACAGCCGAATCCCCGCCGCCTGCTATAACTATATTTTTACCTGCAAATTTGCTTTTATCATTAATGAAATAAAAAACCGATTTGCCTTCAAAATCTTCAATATTTGCAAGGGGCGGTTTATTTGGACCGAATGAACCTGCTCCTGCTGCAATAATAATAACTTTGCTTTTAATAAGAGTATTTTTTGAGGTTTTAATTTCAAAAAAATCATCTTGTTTATTTAGCTCTATAGCTTGCTGATTTAAGTGATATACAGGCTTAAAAGGAGTTGCTTGAAGCTCTAACTGTTTTATTAGCTCTTCTGCTGCAATTTTAGGATAAGCCGGTATATCGTAAATAGGCTTTTCAGGGTATAGAGTAATACACTGACCTCCTATGATTTCTTGAGCATCGATAATGTGGCACTTCATCCCAAGCATTCCGGCCTGAAAAATCGTAAATAGTCCTACGGGACCTGCACCTATTATTACAACATCCGTAGTATGTGTCATATATAATATCCTGAATTTTAAAAAGGATTTTATTAGATATTGAGGAAATAATCAAATAGATATTGATTTAATATGTCCTAACTTAGCCCAACTAAGAATTTTTTGATCTCTAGTAAGTAGGGTAGCTCCAAGGCATTTTGCTGTTGCTACAATAATTCTGTCAGCCGGATCACCATGAAAATCATCCATAAGAGAAACGCTCTCAGCAGCGACCTCCGGAGAAATATCTTTAATAGATAACCCGTTGATATTTGTTATAGAATTCAGAAAATCTTTTATAGGTTCGTAAACATTAATACGCTTTTTAAAGTTAAGCATAGCTATTTCCCATAATGAAATAGAACTAAGAAATAATTTCGAATTTTCTTGAGCCAAATTGATTTTGTGTTTTATTTGTTGGTCATGCCCCCATATTGCAGTTATGCC
>NZ_MXAX01000046.1:0-3702 GCF_019249195.1 Rickettsia sp. TH2014
ACGTAATTCTTCTCGCAATGACGGAAAACCGAGCCATGCAATAACATCCAATTTTATTAACCCTTTAAAAAATCTTATTAGCCTCTAGCACTTTAGCTAATATTACGAGAAAAATATGTCAATAAAACTAAAACAACGATTTGTTCCACAACTTGCAGCAATTAATCACGAATTTGAAGAAGATTTTTCTAAAATGCTTGAAACCGTTGATACAAGTCATATAAAAGAAAAAACGGTAGTTAAAGGCCAAGTAATCGAAATAAAAAACGATATGGTTATTGTTGATGTTGGATTAAAAAATGAAGGTAGAATACCTAAATCTGAATTTTTAGCTCTACCTGAAGTTGGGGACGTAGTTGAAGTTTTCATCGAGAAAATTGAGGGACGTAACGGCAGAACGATATTGAGTCGTGAAAAAGCAGTCAAAGAAGAATTATGGGGACAACTAGAAATCATGTGTTCCAAGGGTGAATTTGTCGACGGTACAATTTTTGGTCGTGTAAAAGGTGGCTTCACCGTGGATTTATCCGGTGTAGTAGCATTCCTGCCAGGAAGCCAAGTTGACGTTAGACCTATTAAAGATCCTACTTCTATAATGAATATTAAACAACCGTTTAAAATTTTAAGCATGGATAAAAAGCTTGGTAATATAGTAGTTTCAAGAAGAGCTATTTTAGAAGAATTACGTTCCGAATCTAGAGAGGAGATGCTATCTAAAATTAAAGAGGGTATGGTATTAGAAGGAACCGTAAAAAACATTACTGATTACGGTGCGTTTATCGATCTTGGAAGTGTTGACGGTTTATTACATTTAACCGATATTTCTTGGGGAAGAGTTAACCACCCTTCAGAAGTATTAGAATTTAACCAAAAGGTTAAAGTAATGGTTATTAAGTTTGATGAAAAAACCAAAAGAATATCACTTGGTATAAAACAACTTGATTCTAACCCATGGGAAGCAATTAAAGAAGAATTCCCCGTCGGTAAAAAAATGACCGGTAAAGTTACAAATTTTGCTGATTACGGCGTATTTATAGAATTAAGAGACGGACTTGAAGGGCTTGTTCATTCAAGCGAAATTAGTTGGTTAAAATCTAATCAAAACCCTAGAAAAACATTAACTATAGGACAAGAAGTAGGATTCGTAGTTTTAGAGGTCGATACTGAAAAACATCGTGTTTCTTTAAGTATTAAACAATGCCAAGAGAATCCTTTAATAAAGTTTGCTGAAAATAATCCTGTCGGTACTATAATTAAAGCACCGATTAGAAATATTACGGATTTCGGTATTTTTGTTGCACTAGGTAATAATATGGACGGCATGATTCATGAAGGTGATATTAGCTGGGAAGATAAGGGAACAGATCTATTAAAATCATACAAGAAAGGTGACGAAATAGAATGCAAAGTTCTAGCCATTAATATTGAAAAAGAACAAGTTAGCTTAGGTATAAAACAATTGTCACCTAATCCATATCAAGAAATCAGTGACGAATATAAAAAAGGTACAATAGTTAAAGCCCTTATAACAGAAGTTCAAGATGATGGACTCGAAGTACTATTAAACAATAAAGTAGCAGGTTTTATTAAAAGAACTGAATTATCGGATGAAAAAGACGAGCGGAAGCCTGAAATGTTTAAAATAGACGAAGAAATAGAAGCAAAAGTTGTTTCTATCGAGAAATCAACCGGTAGAATTTTATTATCGGTCAAAGCTCATAAAATAGCAGAACGTCAAAAAGCTCTCAAAGAATATGGTTCTAGTGATAATACCACTAATATGGGAGATATACTTGCTAATGCTTTAGAAGATAAGAAGTAGAAGCTTTTTTTCAATTTGTTATACCGTGGCTTGACCACGGTATAACATTTTAATATAATTTCAGGAGAAAATATTAATGTCGTATGTACCGATAGTAATTGAACAAACCTCACGTGGGGAGCGTGCTTATGATATATATTCAAGATTGTTAAAAGAACGTATAATCTTCGTATGTAGTACTGTTGAAGATCATATGGCAAACTTAGTCGTTGCACAATTATTGTTTCTTGAAGCAGAAAATCCTAAAAAAGATATATATATGTATATCAATTCCCCCGGAGGAGTTGTAACCGCAGGACTTGCTATTTATGATACAATGCAATATATAAAGCCTAAAGTAGCTACATTATGTATAGGTCAAGCTTGTTCTATGGGTTCACTTTTACTTTGCGGAGGCGAGAAAGGAATGCGTTATAGTTTACCTCATAGCCGTATTATGATCCATCAACCGTCAGGAGGTTATAGAGGACAAGCTACCGATATAGAAATTCACGCTCAAGAAACCCTAAAAATCAAAAGATTACTTAACGAATTGTATAGTAAACACACTGGACAAGAGTTAAAACATATCGAAAAAAGTATGGAACGTGATAATTTCATGTCGCCGGAGGAAGCAAAGAAATTTGGAATAATCGATAATATAATTTCTTCTAGAGATGCTATGACAATGTCAGCAAAATAAAGAATTGGTATTGCTAACTAAATATAGATGCGTCATTGCGAAGCCATGAAAGCGTTGTTGCATGGCTCGGCTTATCCTTTGTCATCCCGTGATTTATTCACGGGATCTAGTTAAAAATACTAATAATTTTAGTATTTTTAGTTGTTTTACTGGATACCGTGGACAAGCCACGGTATGACACCGAGCGGGTTTTTAAGTCATGCAACAAAGCCAGCCATGAAGTGGCTGGGTTAATCCAGAAAAATAATAAAAGTGCTAATTCTAATATTTTCTTACTGGATTGCTTAGTCAAAATTTTTAATTTTTTCGTAGCTCAGACGTTAATTTCTAATTAATCTATACTTAGTTAGCAATGCTTAAAGAATTTTATAAAAAAATCTTATAGATTTAGTTTTATTATTATAGTATAAGAGAATTAATTTGTTATTGGGGTCATAGCTCAGTTGGTAGAGTGCTTGAATGGCATTCAAGAGGTCGAGGGTTCGATTCCCTCTGGCTCCACCATGTCTTATTTCTATTTCAATTTATAAATACTTCAAACAGTAAACATATTATACACTAAGAACTTTATTCCTTTTTAGATTAGTTTTAACTTACTTAGTGAATTAATTAAGAGACTATAAAATGAATAAAGTAATTACACAATTATCAGAAATTAAATTAGTCGGTATTACAGCCTGCACCTCAAACGCCGCAGAAATGAACGCTGATACTGTAAAAATAGAGACAACAATGCAGCGATTTTTTGCAGACAAATTACAAGATAAAATCCTAAATAGAAAAACTCCGGAAAAAATTTTTGCAGTTTATACAAATTATGAGAGTGACGCTACCGGGGAATATACTTACTTTCTTGGAGAAGAAGTTACTTCTTTTGAGAATATAGATAAAGGATTTTCAACTCTTACTATTCCAATGCAAACTTATGCAAAATTTACATCAGGTCCCGATCAAATGCCTAAAGTCGTTATTGATATGTGGCGAAAAATATGGAATATGAATACGGCAATGTTAGAAGGTGAAAGAGCTTACATAGCTGATTTTGAAATATATGATGAAAGAAGTAGTGATTTAAATAATGCTGTAGTTGATATTTATATTGGTATACTCGATGAACTTGAAAAATTGGCTACGTCGTCTTTGTATGTAGAAGTCAAGATTTAATCTCACAGACATTATAAAAATTATATCTGAATGT
>NZ_MXAX01000047.1:0-1038 GCF_019249195.1 Rickettsia sp. TH2014
AATGTTACAGCAGCAGGATTAATCACCGGTGCAGTAAGTTATACGGCAGATGGTACTTTAATATCAAATGGTGGAATAACAGGTAATGTAGATTTTGCAGGTAATGAAGGAGTGATGCAGCTTGGTGATGGTGAGACTATTACAGGTGATGTTGATAGTAGTGGGGCATCTGCTGGTACATTGGAGTTTTCAGGTAACGGTGTTGTATCAGGCAATATAGGTACTACTAATGCTATTGCTAAAATTAGTGTAGGAACAGGAGAAGTAAGACTGTATGTATCTGGGGGGAGTGGTGTTACTATTAAGGCTCAAAATGTAAATCTTACAGATACTAATTCAATATTAACATTTTATGACGGTTAAATCACTAGATTTGTAGGCGATATAAATAATACTACTGGTAAAGCTAACCAGGGAACATTAAATGTAGCATATGATAATAACAATAATACCAATACACAAATAACCGGCAATGTTGGTAATACTGGGTCATTAGCTCAAGTGAATATTATAAATAGAGTGGCCACTTTTAATTCTAATATATTAAATGCTGCTAATATTAATTTACAATCAAGCACTTCAACACTTAATTTGGGCAATGGTACACATGTTACCGGCAATATCGATACCACTGCCGGTGATGGTAAGGGTAAGTTAGCATTTTTAGCACATGGAACAGTTACGGGTAATGTAGGAGCAAACGGGACAGCTTTAGAAGAGGTAGTGTTTAATGGAGTTGATAGTATAGACGGTACTGCTAATGCGATAAATTTTACTGTGGCAAATGAAGCATCGTATGTAACAGTGAAAGGATTAATCAGTGGAGCAGTAGGTTATGTAGCAGATGGCACTTTAATATCAAATGGCGGAATAACAGGTAATGTAGATTTTGCAGGTAATGAAGGAGTGATGCAGCTTGGTGATGGTGAGACTATTACAGGTGATGTTGATAGTAGTGGGGCATCTGCTGGTACATTAGAGTTTTTAGGTAAAGGTACTGTTACTGGTACTATTGGTGCTACTAATATGCTTACTAAG
>NZ_MXAX01000048.1:0-901 GCF_019249195.1 Rickettsia sp. TH2014
GCTAAAGGCATGCAGATTGGGGAAGCTAAAAGAACTATGGAAGTAGCTAAAAATATGCTTTCTAATAATTACTCTATTCCTGAGGTTTCTCGTATTACCGGTTTGTCTATCGCCGAAATTAACGATCTCCTTAAATCTTAACTTCTACAGCTGTAGAAGTTAAGTTTGTCTAAATCGGTTCTAGGCCGTATTACTTTTTGCCATAGGAACGTAATAAATTGATTGCATTTTGGTCATTTTGCATCTCAGCCATTTTTAATGCTGTAATACCATTTACATCTTTCGCATTTATATCAGCTCCATGCTTAAGCAATATTTTAATATGTTCTGTGTTAGCGATACTACCATTCTCGAAACACTTAGTAGCTTTTATTAAAGGTGTTTCTCTATTACCATCAGATAGGCGTTTATTTACATTTGCACCATGCTTTATTAGTAATTTTACTATATTTGTATCATGACAAATAGCATTATATAGAGCTGCTCCACCGGCTCTGTCCAAATAAGTGTGTAAATTTCCGAAAGGTTATATAAAAGAAAATATAACAAAAAAAGACATTACAATGACAGAGAAACAAAATGCTGCAATGGATCAAGCGATAGATTTATTGATTCATAATGATACAGATGTATCAACCGTATTCAAGGAAGATGGTTTATTAAAAGAACTGACCAAGCGTCTTGTAGAGAAAGCCTTATAGTCTGAGATGAATAATCATTTAGGATATAGCAAGTATAATCAAAGTGATACTCAGAATTCACGTAATGGTTATAACACAAAGAATCTGATTACTAAAGAATGGTGCTGTTGAGATTGAAGTGCCAAGAGATAGAAATAGTAGTTTTGAACCATCATTAGTAGCAAAGCGTCAAAGAAGACTTGATGGTTTTGATGATAAAG
>NZ_MXAX01000049.1:0-1043 GCF_019249195.1 Rickettsia sp. TH2014
CTGTAAGATTAAATCTTGACTTCTACACGAATAACTAAACACCAATTAAAGCAATAAACTTGATTAAATTCTATTAATATTTCTAATTAATTTGCTATTTTAGTAAATATCAATAAAACTCAGCTTTAGTTGGATATTAATAGGAAAAATTGAGCTTGTGGCGAGCTTCGCACTACCCTACCCTATTATTTTTATCTTTTAGAACCTATTTTTTTAAGTTTTACATATAAAATTTAAATTATCTTATTTTAGTCTTTCTTAACTGTATAATTATAAGATTTTTTTAAAATAAGAATAGTAATTTTCTAAAACCTTACTAATTTTAATTAGTATAGTTAACAGACCAAAAGCTAAAAACTTTTATTACTAATTTTTTAAATTAAACGAATATATATTATAGATTAAGCTTGCCTATAGCTTTAACAAAAAATCTATTCTTAATAATTAAGGCAAAACCGCTTTAAACCTTTTGATCTTCTATATGGGACTGTTAACAAAATAACTTTAATTGAAATTAACAAGATTTTTGATAGGATAGCTATCCTTATTTTAACAAAACCTTATAATTTGTAATTAAAAAGAATTTAATGAGCTTTAAAATTATTTTGTTAACAGTCTCATAGGATAAATTCCAAAGGTTGAGCTATTATAATTAATTAAAAATTATTTGCAATCATTTATTGAAATAATTACAAGAAATTCTATATTTTATTTTTTAAGGAAGAGTTTTATTAAAGAATTTATTTTCAAGTTAAGCAAAGAATCGCTTTAAAACCCATTTGTTACATAAATCAGTTTTTAGTATCCTAACTACGACTTGATAGTATGTTGTACGGTACGTTGTTAAAATCGTTATTATAACAAGCATTGCCTGCGTGGACCACAAAACGCATTCGGTGTCATACCGTGACTTGTCCACGTTATCCAGTAAAACAACTAAAAATACTAATATTATTAGTATTTTTAACTAGCTCCCGTGTGGTCAAGCCAGCGTTGTTGCATGGCTCGTTTATGTCATTCCTGCAAGACCTTGTTGCGTAGAT
>NZ_MXAX01000050.1:0-711 GCF_019249195.1 Rickettsia sp. TH2014
TGTAAGATTAAATCTCAACTATTACAGATATAGATCTATAATACCTTTTGTTCCATCATCAAAAACTAATTCTAAATGATAATCATCAATATAACTTACAGATATTACATGCAACATTTTTACTCCAATGGGGCTATAGAATTTAATGGTTCACCATTTTGCGTTTTATTCCAATTATCTATTAGTTCTTCTTTATGGATATTTAACCATTCTGTAACTAGGGCGTGTCATCAATTAAGTTGTTTGGCTGCAAATGCGGCTAATTGGCATCATTTTGTACTTGAATTCGTTAAATAGGACTCACTATTCGCCTCATTCAAATACAAAATGCTTCTCAATTATCCACATTTTCACTTCAAAAAATTAATTGATGGCACGCCCTAATTGCAAAGCTCTTTTAGGAAATTTACCTTCTAATATTTTACCGTTTAGTGAAATTATTACTTCATAATCACCATATCTAGCATGAAAATGAGGAGGGTTATGGTCTCTATAGTACATCATAATTCAAAAAAACGACTAATTACCGGCATAATAATTTTTTATTTATATTAATATTTCAAATTTTAATCCATTTTTTATATTATTTCAAGATCTCATAACCACAATAAAGTGTAATAGTTGAGATTTAATCTTACATTTAGTAAAATTAAGATAATATTAAATGGAGGATTAGAGATAAATCTAAATCAAAAAATAATAAAGCCAAAA
>NZ_MXAX01000051.1:0-2008 GCF_019249195.1 Rickettsia sp. TH2014
GTAAGATTAAATCTCAACTATTACACTTAAAGATATAATCGGCGATATTATTGATCCGTGACCGTTCATTAGTGTTGAGTGCCTTATTGTTCCTCTTTGTTATCCTGTGGTCAAGCGGGTCTTGTTGCATGGTTCTTATGTCGTTCTTAGCTAAAAGCAGGAATCCAAAAAAAAGTATAAATACAGAAAATTTTTGAAATTAAAAGCTGAGATTATCTCGCTTTATGCTGGATTCTTGCTTCCGCAGGAATAACACCGAGTACTTTTCTTGAGCCATGCAACAACGCTAGTTACACGAACTAGGTGACAGCGAACAATCACCTTAACAAATCATTAATGCTTACTTTAGCTCTAGTAGCTTTATCGACTTGTTTTACGATAACTACGCAATAAAGTCCAGGCTTGCCGGCTTCCTTAGCAGGTAATACTCCGGGAACTACAACAGAATAAGCCGGAATTCTGCCGTAAATAATTTCACCTGTATCTCTGTATATTATTTTTGTAGAGCTACCAATAAACACTCCCATACTAATTACTGCTCCTTCTTCTACTATTACCCCTTCTGCTATTTCCGATCTTGCACCGATAAAACAATTATCTTCAATGATAACCGGCTTTGCTTGCAACGGCTCAAGCACCCCTCCTATTCCCGTACCACCTGAAATATGGCAATTCTTACCGATTTGAGCACATGAGCCGATAGTAGACCATGTATCAATCATTGTTCCCTCATCTATATAAGCACCTATATTAATGAAAGAAGGCATAATTACAACATTTTTAGCTATATAAGTACCGGTTCTAACAACAGCTCCGGGAACTTTACGTATAGCTGCTTTTTTGAATATATTTTTATCAGTATCCGCAGAAAATTTAGGAGCAACTTTGTCATACCAACTACTATAATTGTTATTATAAAGTTGCGATTCCGTAGTGATAAAATATAGCAATATAGCTTTCTTTACCCATTCATTAACTTCCCAACTATTTTCTTTCTTTTCACAAACACGAATTGTACCTTGATTTAAGCTTTCTATAATATCATTAAGTGTTTTTTTTAATGTTATAAGCTTTGAAGAATCTTGAAGAAGTTTGTCCTTAATTTGCCAAGCTTCTTCAATTTCTTTAATAAGAGAGGACATATCTTTTAACTGTTTTATTGCCAAAAATAATAAATGAGATTATCATGAAGTCAAACATAATAATTATAATTAACTATGTATATTACTTGCCCAAATTGCCAAACAAGATTTATCGTTACAAGCAATCAAATAGGTATTAACGGACGACGAGTAAAATGTTCCAAATGTAGCCATTTGTGGTATCAAAAATTAGACTATAATACTAGTAAATTAAATGACTTTAAAGATAAAGTAAACACGGAAACTATTAAAACTCCTATTAAAAATCATTATAATGCTAATGTGCCGGTTATTTTACCGTATATTCCTACTAAGAAAAAATATAATATATCTTCAATATTATGGACTAGCTTTATAATTTTTTGTTTAGCGATATTACTAATAGATAGTTTTAAATTTTTAGGTAAATATGATCAATTAAAGATAGAAGAAATTAATTTAGGAAAATCTCATCATATAGGCGGTATGAAGATATTTTATAAATTATCTAATCAGTCTGATTATTTAATTTCTGATCCTATAATCAAAGTTAGAGTAATGGATAGTAATAATCAAGCTTTAGATGAATGTGTATCAATTACAAAGCTGCAAGCAAAAATCCCTGCAAAACAAGCAATATATCTAGAAATGAATATTGAAGGAATCCCTGTTACAGCAAAATATATTGATATTGCTATAGGTAATAGATTAGGGCTTTTATTTAAGTAAAGTCGGTTGCGTGGTTCAATTTCACCTCTGTCATCCCGTAGTCAAGCCACAGGGTGACACTGAGCCGTCATTGCGAGCGACTGTAAGGAGGGTGGCAATCTCATCAAATATCCTGAGATTGCTTCGTCAAAACGGTCGTGCCTCCGTATTGCAGTTTA
>NZ_MXAX01000052.1:0-4599 GCF_019249195.1 Rickettsia sp. TH2014
GGCATAACTGCAATATGGAGGCATGACCGGTTATTTTTCTGGATTCCCACTTCTAGCTAGGAAAGTATTGCTCGTGTGTATACCGATGTCATTCCTGCGAAAGCAGGGATCTATATTAAAAAATCTTTAAAATTAAAGATTTTTTATTACATAGTTTTTTTAAAGTGAAGCTTTTAAAAAAAGCTTTACTTTATTGGATTCCCGCCTACGTGGGAATGACATGAAACGAAAAATGTCCGGTACTATAGGCTTGACCACGAGATGCCAGTGGTGAAATCGAGCCATGCAACAACGCTTAGGTCGTTCGCAATGACGACTTTCAGTATCCACGCAATAACGCCTTACAAGAATCAAGTATATTTATACATTCTCTTCATCAAGCTTTACAGCTGCTTTACGCATTTTATCCATAAAGTAACCGGTTCCGGCAGGTACTAATCGTCCAACTATCACGTTTTCTTTTAGCCCTCGTAGCTTATCTATTTTACCGGCAATAGCTGCTTCAGTTAAAACTCTAGTAGTCTCTTGGAATGATGCCGCAGAGATAAACGATCTAGTTTGCAGAGAAGCTTTAGTAATACCTTGTAATATTAATTGTGCTTCAGCAGGTTTTAAGCCGTTTTTAATAGCTTTTTCATTTATCTCCTCGAATTCATGTCTATCTATTTTTTCCCCTGCTAATAAGGTAGTGCCACCTGAATCCGTGATTTCTACTTTTTGTAACATCTGACGAATAATAACTTCTATGTGCTTATCATCAATCTTTACACCTTGTAGACGATAAACGGCTTGCACCTCTTTAACAATATAATTTGCAAGAACCTCTACACCCATTACTTTTAAAATATCTTGAAGTACTGGATTACCGTCAATCAATAAATCGCCTTTTTTAACAAAGTCACCTTCGTTAACTACAACATGCTTGCCTTTAGGTACCATATACTCAATAGACATTGTTTCATCAATCGGATGTATAATAATACGTCTCTTAGATTTATAGTCTTTACCGAATTCTACTCTACCGTCAACCTCGGCAATAACTGCGTGATCTTTAGGACGTCTTGCTTCTACAAGCTCGGCAACTCTCGGTAAACCACCGGTAATATCTTTAGTAGTGGTTGATTCTTTCGGTATACGTGCAATAATATCACCTACAGATATTTGTACTCCGTCTTCTACGCTTAGAACTGCTCCAACCGGCAAGTAATATCTAGCTTCTAAACCGTTTGATAAAGCTATAACTTCACCTTTAGCATCTAAAAGCTGTATACGCGGACGTAATTCTGCACCGCGTGAATATTGCTTTGATTCAATAATAACTTTACTCGGTATTCCAGTAGCCTCGTCAGTTACGTCACGAATAGAAATACCCTCAACCATATCTTTGAATAAAACTTTACCTGATTTCTCCGTGATAATCGGTATAGTATAAGGATCCCACTCCGCTAGTTTTTGAGTTTTAATAACCATATCACCGTCATCAACAAGTAATCTAGCACCGTATGGAATTTTATGACGAGCCTTTTCATTACCGTTATTATCAAGTAATAATAATTCACAATTTCGGCTCATAACAATTTTACGTTCTTCGGAATTAATAACAACGTTACGACTTATAATTTTTACTTTTGCGTCATAGGAAGCTTCTACAGAAGAAACTTCAGCACCTTTTGTTGCCGCTCCTCCGATATGGAAAGTTCTCATTGTAAGCTGCGTACCCGGTTCACCGATAGATTGAGCAGCAATAACCCCGATTGCCTCACCCTCCGACACCAACGTACCGGTAGCAAGATCCCTACCGTAACATATGCTACATATACCGGTAGTACTTTCACAGGTTAATACAGATTTTATCATAATTCTGTCGAGTCCAGCCGACTCAATCTGCTCTAACTTTGCTTCATTAATAAGCTCGCCTTTATTGAGAATTAGATCATTAGTTACAGGATGAAATATATCGATAGCAGCAGTACGGCCTAAAATCTTTTCAGCTAAAGGTACTATAACTTCTCCCCCTTCAATAACACTCTTAACTTCAATCCTTTTATCAGTTCCACAATCTTTTTCGGTAATAATACAATCTTGTGCAACGTCTACTAATTTTCTTGTTAAGTAACCTGAGCTTGCTGTTTTTAAAGCCGTATCTATTTGCCCTTTACGCATTCCGTTAGCAGAATTAAAACACTCAAATTCAGTTAATCCTTCCTTAAAGTTAGAGATAATAGGAGTTTGTATAATTTGACCGTTTGATTTGGTCATTAAACCTCGCATACCGCCTAGCTGCTTAATTTGCTGGAAAGAACCTCTTGCTCCGGAGATAGCCATCATATATATAGCATTTATTTTTTGATGATTCGGATCATCACTAATCGGCGGCGTAGCAATCTCTTTCATCATGTCGTTTGCTACTCTATCGGTACATCTTGACCAAGCATCAACTACTTTATTGTATTTCTCTCCATAAGTAATTAAACCGTTTGAATATTGTTGTTCAAATTCTTTTATTTCAAGCTGAGTTTCATTGATATGAGTACTCTTAGATTCCGGTACTACCATATCGTCCATTCCAAAAGAAATACCTGAAGAACAAGCATATTTAAAACCTAGTTTCATTAGCTGATCGGCGAAAATTACCGTAGCTTTTTGACCGCAGTGACGATAAACTAAATCTATAACTAATGATATGTCTTTTTTAGTTAGTTGTTTATTAATAAACTTGAATTCTATATTAGGGTTAGAAGGCAATAATTCACCGACCATTAACCTACCGTAAGTAGTATCAATGATAACAGGGACCATTTTACCTTCGGCATTTAGCTGATTTCTACGATATTTTATCTTTGTATGAATAGTTATAAATTTATTATATAAAGCATGTTCCATCTCAGCTAAATCTGAGAACATCATCCCTTCGCCTACTTCATTATCAAATGCAAGGGTTAGATAATATAAACCAAGTACTATATCTTTATCTGGTACGATAATAGGACGTCCGTTTGCAGGGCTTAAGATATTATTTGTAGACATCATAAATACCCTAGCTTCAAGCTGTGCTTCAATCGATAACGGAATATGTACCGCCATCTGATCACCGTCAAAATCTGCATTAAACGCAGCACAAACAAGCGGATGAAGCTGAATTGCTTTACCTTCGATTAATAGCGGTTCAAATGCTTGAATACCTAATCTATGCAATGTCGGAGCTCTATTAAGTAAAACCGGATGCTCTCTTATGACTTCTTCAAGCACATCCCAAACTTCAGGTTTTTCAGCTTCCACCATTCTTTTTGCAGCTTTAATAGTCGTAGCAATACCGTACAACTCAAGCTTAGAATAAATAAACGGCTTAAATAGCTCCAATGCCATTTTTTTAGGTAAACCGCACTGATGAAGCTTAAGCTCAGGTCCGACCACGATAACCGAACGTCCTGAATAGTCAACCCTTTTACCAAGTAGGTTCTGACGGAAACGGCCTTGCTTACCTTTAAGCATGTCACTTAATGACTTAAATGGACGCTTATTGGCATTTTTCGCTGCTCTACCTCGACGACCGTTATCAAATAACGCATCTACCGCTTCTTGTAACATTCTTTTTTCGTTCCTGACTATTATATCAGGAGCTTTTGACTCTATTAGTTTCTTTAAACGATTATTTCTATTAATTACTCTTCTATAAAGTTCATTTAAGTCCGAAGTAGCAAATCTTCCGCCGTCAAGCATAACAAGCGGTCTAATTTCAGGAGGAATAACCGGCAAAACATCCATAATCATCCATTCCGGCTTGTTTTCCGACTCTAAAAAATCCTCTACTAATTTTAAACGCTTTACTAATTTTTTCTTTTTGACTTCTGAGGAAGTGGTTTGTAATTCCTCGTATAATTCTTGCTTTAACTTTGAAAAATTAAGCTCTTTAAGCATTTGTTGTATTACTTCTGCACCTATAGAGGCAGTAAATGCATCTTCACCGTACTTATCTTTTGCTTTCTGTAATTCTTCCTCTGTTAAGAGTTCGCCTTTTTGTAAAATCGATAACCCCGGGTCAACTACTACATAATTTTCAAAATAAAGAATCTTTTCTACATCTCGCATTGTCATATCAAGAAGCGTACTAATTCTTGAAGGTAGTGACTTTAAAAACCAAATATGAGCAACAGGGGCTGCAAGTTCAATATGCCCCATTCTTTCACGTCTTACTCTAGAAACCGTAACTTCAACGCCGCATTTCTCACATGTGATACCACGATTTTTTATCCGCTTATATTTACCGCAGAAACATTCGTAATCTTTTACTGGACCAAAAATTCTTGCACAAAATAAACCATCTTTCTCAGGTTTAAAGGTTCGATAGTTAATTGTTTCAGGTTTTGTTACTTCACCGAAAGACCACGAACGTACTTGATCAGGACTTGCTATATTAATCCTTATTTGATCAAATTGTTGAGTATTACTTAATTGTCCGTAAAAATTTACTACGCTCATAAATACTTTTCCTTAAAAATTACATCGTATACTTCTTTATATGTCATTCCCGCCTGGCATTGTTCCTTGGATACTACCTCGTCATTGCGAGGAAATTACAAAGTAATTGACGAAGCAATC
>NZ_MXAX01000052.1:4605-17427 GCF_019249195.1 Rickettsia sp. TH2014
GTTTGTTATTATTTCATGAGATTGCCACGCAACCTACGGCTGCTCGCAATGACGAGGTAGTATTCACAGAAGAACTAGCTCGAAGTTACTTCAAGCTTTACGTTAAGACATAAAGATCTAAATTCTTTTATCATGACATTAAATGATTCAGGAATGCCTGATTCAAAATTATTTTCACCACGTACTATAGAATCGTAAGTTTTGATCCTACCGTTTACGTCATCCGACTTAACCGTTAACATTTCTTGTAACGTATAAGCCGCACCGTAAGCTTGTAATGCCCAGCATTCCATTTCTCCGAAACGCTGTCCACCGAAATGAGACTTACCTCCAAGCGGTTGCTGAGTTACTAAGCTATAAGGCCCTATAGAACGAGAGTGGATTTTATTATCGACTAAGTGATGCAGCTTCAGCAAATATTTCTGTCCAACGGTCACTAGACGGTCAAAATATTCACCGGTCCTACCGTCAATTAATTTTACTTGTCCTGAAGGATCTTGACCGGCAAGTTTTAACATATCTTTAACGTCCTGAACTTTTGCTCCGTCAAATACAGGAGTTGCAAAATGTACGCCTTTACTTACTTTGTTACAGAAAGAGATAATCTCCTCTTCCGATCTTTCAAGTATATAATTAATATTCTCTCCGTATAGCTCAAGTAAGAATTTCTTAATCTGCTCAATACCTATATGTTTATTTTTATATTCCTTTACTAAGGTAGATATTTTTTTTGCTAAATTTATTGATGCCCACCCAAGATGCGTCTCTAAAATCTGCCCTATATTCATACGAGACGGAAGACCTAGAGGGTTAAGAACGATATCTACCACAGTTCCATCTTCTAAAAACGGCATATCTTCTTCAGGTACGATACGTGAAATCACACCTTTATTTCCGTGCCTTCCTGCCATCTTATCCCCAGGCTGTAATTTATGCTTAGTTGCGATAAATACTTTTACTACTTTTAAAGCTCCCTGAGGTAAATCATCACCGCTTTGCAATTTCTCTACCTTAGTAGCAAATCTTTTATCGAGGACATCTTTTTTCTCATCATAATGAACTTTAATTTGCTCTATTTCATTCATTACATTTGCATCTTCCACGGTAAGCTGCCAAAATTGCCCTTTAGATAAGCTTTTTAGCGTTTCACTAGTAATTGTTTGTCCTGCTTTTACTTGCTTAGGACCGTTAACAATCACCTGCCCTATTAAAAGCTTTTCGAGCCAACTAAACACAAAATGCTCAATAATTTCTAACTCATCGTCTCTGTCTTTTGCTAATTTTTCAATTTGTTGTTTTTCAATAGCAATAGCTCGCTGGTCTTTTTCTACACCCCTACGAGAAAATACCCTTACTTCTACTACGGTTCCGCTAACTCCGGAAGGTACATGCAGAGATGAATCTTTTACATCAAAAGCTTTTTCCCCAAAAATAGCACGTAGTAGCTTCTCTTCAGGAGTAATAGGCGATTCACTTTTCGGCGTTACTTTTCCGACTAAAATATCACCGGCTTTTACTTCTGCACCTACATAAATTATTCCGACTTCATCAAGATGACGCAACGCTTCTTCGCTTACATTCGGTATATCACGGGTAATTTCTTCAGGACCAAGGCGTGTATCTCTAGCTATTACTTCAAATTCTTCAATATGAATAGATGTAAATACATCCTCTTTTACTATACGTTCAGATATTAAAATTGAATCTTCAAAATTATAACCGTTCCAAGGTAAGAAAGCCACAAGCACGTTTCTACCTAAAGCAATTTCACCGTTATCCGTACTAGGACCGTCAGCTATAATATCGTTTTTCTTAACGTAATGACCGACCTTAACTAAAGGCTTTTGATTTATACAAGTATTATGATTGGATTTTTGGAATTTTAATAAATTATAAATATCAACAGAAGGAGAACCGTCAATTTTTTGTTCTAGAGTTCTAATCACTATTCTATTTGAATCTACCTGCTCAACAATACCGTCATGTAATGCAAGTACTGATGCTCCGGAATCTTTAGCTACTACCCCTTCAACTCCGGTACCTACAAAAGGTGCATCTGTTTTAATTAAAGGAACGGCTTGTCTTTGCATGTTTGAGCCCATCAAAGCACGGTTAGCATCATCGTTTTCTAAGAAAGGTATAAGAGAAGCTGCAACCGATACTACCTGCATAGGAGTCACATCAATAAAATCTACCTCTTGCGGTTCTACCATTACAAAATTACCGCCTTCAACACGGCAATTAATAAACTCTCCTTGTAACTTTCCGTCTTTATCAACTTTAGAATTTGCTTGTCCAATTTTGTATTTACCTTCTTCAATAGCAGAAAGATATACCACGTCATCAGTTACATGCCCATCTTTAACTCTTCTATACGGACTCTCTATAAAACCGTGTTTATTTATCCTGGCATAAGTAGCCATAGAGTTAATTAACCCGATATTCTGACCTTCAGGTGTTTCAATAGGACAAATACGACCGTAATGAGTCGGATGTACGTCACGCACCTCAAAACCTGCTCGATCTCGACTAAGACCTCCGGGACCGAGTGCCGACAGCCTTCTTTTATGAGTTATTTCTGATAATGGATTTGTTTGATCCATAAATTGGGATAATTGGGAGGTACTAAAAAAATCTTTTACGACTGAAACTAAAATCTTGGAATTTACTAAATCGTGAGGCATTACGGTATCAACATCACCTGCCGACATCCTTTCAATTACAGATTTTTCCATTCGGACTAAACCTATTCTAAACTGATTTTCTATCAATTCACCTACTGATCTAACCCTTCTATTACCTAAATGATCAATATCGTCTATGATACCTTTACCGTCTTTAAGCTCTACTAAAACTCTTACGATATTTTTAATATCATCAATTGTTAGAACCGTAACTTCTTCAGAAATATTCAGCTCTAACCTAGAATTCATTTTTATTCGTCCGACTTCTGAAAGACCATATCTTTCTGCATCAAAGAATAAATTATAAAACAGGTTTTCAGCCGCTTCTATATTAGCAGGTTCACCGGGTCTTAAAACTCTGAAAATATCACATAATGCTGCCTCACGGTCCTGATTCTTATCAGCAAATAAGGTATTTCTTATATATGGACCAGATTGAGGATTGATTACTAATACATTAACATTTTTAATTTTAAGATCATTAATAACATTTAGCATATCGCTAGTTATCATTTCACCGATTTTTGCTAATACTTCATAGCTTGCAGGGTCCCTTAAATCTTCGGATAAATATTTGCCTATTAAAGTTTCATGAGCTACTAAAATATTATTAAGCCCTTCCCCAAAATATTTTTTAGCTAAACGCGGAGTAATTTTTTGCCCTGCTTTCAGTAAAACATTTCCAGTATCTGCATCTACTAAATCACTTGTTAAACGATGGGCAGTAATATGCTGAGGTATAAATTTAACCGCCCAACCTTTATTTTTAACAAGCTTATAAGTTACTGAATTATAATAAAATTGTATAATTTCTTCAGTGCTCATACCTATAGCTCTAAGCAAAGTAGTAGCATAAAGCTTTCTTTTTCTATCAATTCTAAAATAAATAACATCCTTAGCGTCGAATTCTAAATCAAGCCAAGACCCTCTATATGGAATAACACGAGCAGAATATAAAAGCTTGCCGGAAGAGTGGACTTTTCCTTCATCATGATAAAAGAATACGCCAGGTGAGCGATGCATTTGCGATACAACTACCCTTTCTGTACCGTTAATGATAAAAGTACCATTTTTAGTCATTAATGGGATATCACCCATATATACTTCTTGCTCTTTAATCCCTTTAATTTCTCTAGTACCGGTATCCTCATCTATATCCCAAATACTTAACCTTAAAGTAACTTTAAGAGGAGCGGCATAACTTAAACTTCTTTGACTACACTCTTCTACATCATATTTTGGAGTATCGAATTCATATTTTACAAATTCTAAATTAGCAATATTGGAGGAATCTGAAATAGGAAAAATTGAGTTTAATATAGATTGTAAACCTTTATTTTTTCTTTCAGAATCTTTAATATTTAACTGTAGAAAGTTTTTTTCATATGAATTTTTTTGAATTTCAATCAAATTCGGTATATCTGCTACTAAATTTATATGACCGAAATTTTTTCTTATTCTTCTATTATGTGACAAGGGTTGTGCTTCTATATTATCCCTTAATGAAACCATATAATCTCCTGACTGATAAAATTACTGCCCGTATTGAAGTGATTAGGTCCTATACATTTTTAATAGAATAATCATAATTATGGCTCTTTTTAGCTGTAAATCATAAGTTTTTTTGAAATAGTAATAACCCTATCCTCTCAAAAATCTTATTAATTTTTGATTAAAAATATATCCTAATTATAATCATTAATCAAAAGTGTTCAAAACCTAGGACCTGTATATAAAATTTAAATTATTTATATTTTAAACAGTAAAATTTTTATTGGAATAGCTACCTATTTCAATAAAATGCTTATAATTTACAGTAAAATAAAATATACTGTTTTAAATTTTTTTACATAAAACTTAAATTAAAGAAACCTAGTAAGTTTCCTATTTAGATCTTGTGTAGGCTCTGCGAACATTTTCAAAAAGATTGGATTTTGGTTATTTGTTTATTACAAAAAATTATAAGATTTTTTTAAATTAGGTACTATTCCTTCAAAAATCTCATTAATTTTCATTAAAAATCAATTATAAATGTTCGCAGAACCTAGAAAATTTCAATAATTTAAATTTCTAGACGTATGGTACGTTAACAAAATTATTTTAATTAATAAGATTTTCAATGTAATAGTTTTAACCTATTTCAAAAAAAATAACTTACATTAGCTTTAAAATAATTTTTAAACAAAAAAGCCTTATTCAAATTTAATTACTAAAATAAGGCTTTTTTAGATTTTAAGAAGTTAATTTAAAGCTATAAAATATTTCATCATGTGATACAAAAAATATTAGGTCCTGTAAAAAAATAAATCTATATTTAGTTGTTTTTGGTTGAAAACCACAAGATTTTTTTTGGAATAAAGATAACTGTTCCAACAAGAATCTTATTAATTTTTACTTAAAAATATCTAAAAATACGAATAATTTAATTTTTCTTTACAGAACTTAGTACAGAAGTAATTATTTTAATTCAACTTTTGCTCCGGCAGCTTCTAACTTACCTTTGATTTCTTCAGCTTCTGCTTTTTTCACATTGCTTTTAATCGGCTTTGGAGCTTCATCAACTAATTTCTTAGCTTCAATTAAACCAAGGCCTGTGATATCTTTCACAACTTTAATTACTTCAACTTTCTTGTCACCGGCAGCTGTTAAAACTATTTCAAACTCAGTTTTTTCAGCAGCTGCTTCAGCCGCAGGAGCTGCTGCACCGGCAGCCGCTACAGCTACAGGCGCTGCTGCAGACACGCCCCATTTTTCTTCTAGCATTTTCACAAGCTCAGCTGCTTGCATTAATGTTAATGATGATAATTGTTCTTCAATTTTAGCTAAATCTGCCATAATTTTTTCCTTTTTACTTTTTTTTATATTGAGAGATTACTGCATCAGGTATTTCAAAGTTAATTAAATTCTTTTTTGCTACAAATTATAAGATTTTTTTAAAATAAGAACAATTTCCTATAAAAAAATCTTATTAGTTTCCACTATAAAAGCTCTTTAATTATCAATTAAAATCCCTAGTGCAGTAACCTTTAAGTTAATTTTTACTAGCATGCGCTTGTATTACTCTCGCCATACTCGAAGATGGGGCTTGTAAAACACCTACAACCTTAGTAGCCGGCGCTTGTAATAACCCAACAATTTTACCTCTAAGCTCATTAAGTGAAGGTAGCTTAGAAAGTTCTTTTATTAAATGTTCATCTAATACGTGATTATCGGTTATTCCACCAATAATCTTAAGATTATCATTAGCCTTAGCAAAATTAACTACTAATTTTGCCATCTCAACCGGTTCTTTAGAATAAACAATAGCAGTAGGACCTGCAAATAAATTAGCAATACTATCAAGCCCTGTTTGATTTGCAGCTATTTTTGCTAAAGTATTTTTAACTACTTTAAAACCTGCTTCTTTAGATTTAAGTGATTCTCTAAGTGAACTCACTTGACTAACGGTTAACCCATGATAATGGGTAATAATTACGGAGGGCGATTCTTTATAAATATTTACAATATCCTCTACTTCTACCGGTTTTTCTGATCTTAACACCTTTTAATTCTCCTTTTATAACACAGTTTAATATATTTAAACTGATACAAATGCTTAAAATAACAAAACTTTTTTATTATTACTATACTACCGTTAAACGGCTATAAAAATTATGCTATGCTAGTTAAATCTATTTGTACCGATGCTCCCATAGTAGAAGATAAATACATTGCTTTTAAATAACTTCCTTTTAATCCGACAGGTTTCGCTTTAATTACTGCCTCAATAAACGCATTCAAATTTTTTAATAAATCTTGGTCTGAAAAAGATAATTTTCCAAGCCCTGCATGAATTATACCTGCTTTCTCTGCTCTATATTCTACTTGACCGCTTTTAGCATTTTTAATAGCATTTTTAATATCTAAAGTTACGGTACCAAGTTTAGGGTTAGGCATTAAACCTTTTGGTCCTAAAATTCTTGCAACTGAACCTATAACTGCCATCATATCGGGAGTGGCTATACATACATCGAAATTAATTTTCCCTGCTTTAATTTCATCAATAATATTTGTTGGACCTACTAAATCTGCCCCGGCACTTTTAGCTTCTTCTTCTCTTTCTTCTTTACAAATAACGGCAACTCTTACGGTTTTACCTGTACCAGCAGGTAAATTAACTACACCACGTACCATTTGATCGGAATGCCTAGGGTCAATTCCAAGCTTCATAACGATTTCTAGGGTTGGATCAAATTTAACATATGATGCTGACTTTAATCGTTCAACTGCATTTGTTAAATTATATAAAGCATCTGATTTTACTTTTTCTCTAGCTTCTCTTATTTTTTTACCGCCGCTGATTCTTACAGCAACACCTTGCTTATTTGACATAATAATTAATTCCCTACCACTTCAAGTCCCATAGATGCAGCACTACCACAAATGATTTTTGTTGCTGCTTCAATATCTTTTGTATTTAAATCAGGCATTTTTAACTTTGCAATTTCACGACAATCATCCATAGTAACTTTACTTACTACGGCTTCTTTCTTAGTAGCACTAGAACCTTTAGTAATTTTAGCATATTTCTTTAAAAAATAAGAGGCAGGAGGAGTTTTTATTTTAAAAGAAAAACTACTATCTTCATAAACAGTAATTAAAGTCGGTAAGGGTACGCCTTTTTCCGTATTTTTTGTACTATTATTAAATTCATCACAAAATGTTTTAATATTAACTTTTCTTTGCCCAAGAGCCGGTCCTATAGGCGGAGCAGGAGTGGCCCCGCCTGCCGGAATTATCAAGTTAATATAACCTTTTATTGCTTTCTGAGACATTTATAAATATCCTTATTTTTCTCTTAAATTAATAGTGTATAAACTTGTCATTCCTGCGAAAGCAGGAATCTAAAATAAAATATATCTTAAAAAAAACAGGTGTTTTGTAAGCTGTGCTGGATTCCTGCTTTCGCAGGAATGACATTAGCGATCTTTATTAGGCTAATAGTAACAATATACTGATTAGTATAAAAATCTAACTACCTTTAATCATTTTTCTTTACTTGGTTAAAATTTAGTTCTATTGGAGTTGCTTTACCAAATATTGATACTGAAACTTTTAACCTATTTTTTTCTTGATCTATTTCTTCTACCGTACCGGTGAAAGTTTCAAAAGGACCGTCTGTAACAGTCACTATTTCACCAACTTCATACAATTTAGAATTCTTTGCTTCTTTAGCTTCTGCTTCCAAATTATTAAAAATATTCTGTATTTCGCTTTCCGTAAGAGCTTTTGGCGTGGTCTTGCTTCCTAAAAAGCCAGTTACTCCTGGTATATTTTTTACTAAATACCAAGATTTATCAGTCATATTCATCTTTATCAAGATATAACTCGGCATTAGTTTTTTTTCTATCTTGACATTTTTACCACGTTTAACTTCAGAAACTCCAAAAACAGGTATTAATATATCTTCAAAAAAATCCGTCATTTTCTGTTTAGCGATTCTTCTAAGCATATCTTCTTTAATGCGTTTCTCTGCTCCTGATGCCGTATGTACTACATACCACTGCTTTACATTTTTTTCAGAAGAAGGCAATATATTATCTATACTCTGTTCTGTCACAATTTATTCCTTATACTATTTGCCGATATTAAGCAAAAGCTGCATTATGTTATGTATACTATAATCAAGTACCAAACAAATTAGGCTAAAAATAAAAACTGCTACTACCACTACTAATGTTGAAGCAACAAGCTCTTTTCTAGTTGGCCAAACTACCTTATAAGTTTCTTGTTTAACTTGTTCAAAAAACTTATAAATTTTATATTCTTTAAACATATTTTTGTTAGGTAATTTATTAGACTTCTTGCAAAATTCTACTTCTAGAGGTAATTGAGACAATGATCCAGCGCTGAAATTCTCACATACTAGCATGTACGCGGCGATTCGAGGAAGTATCTCTTTCAAATTTTCTCTATAAGCAAATTTTGTAAAAATTCTATATTTTATAGCAAAAAAGCTCTAAACCTATAATGGCAGGAGCGACAGGCATCGAACCCGCAACCTCCGGTTTTGGAGACCGGCGCTCTACCAATTGAGCTACACTCCTATCATATTTTTAATAAAAAATCAATAAATTTATTAAAAATATTTGTTACTATTAAAAAATTACTATAATAATCGGTACTTCTAATTTATAAGCTGTCACAGTAAAACGACATTTACCTTTGCAAGACATGACAGTAATTATATCTAATTAGATCCATCAATTATTTTTTAGCTTTAATAATATCAGCTACCTGACTCGGCACTTGATCATAATGAGAAAATATCATACTAAACTGAGCTCTACCTTGAGATAAAGACCTAAGCGTATTAACATAACCAAACATTTCCGCTAACGGAACATTCACAGTAACTACTTGAGCATTCCCTCTTGGATCCATGCTTTGAATTTGCCCTCTACGGCTATTTAAATCACCTATAATATCACCCATATATTCATCAGGAGTGATAACTTCAACCTTCATAATAGGCTCAAGTAATTTAGGATTACCTTTCGGCATCCCTTCTCTAAAGGCTGCCTTTGCAGCAATTTCAAACGCAAGTACACTAGAATCTACATCATGAAACGCACCGTCAACTAAAGTTGCTTTAAAATCAATCATAGGATAACCGGCAATAACACCGGTTTCTCTAATATTATTTAAACCTTTTTCAACGCCCGGTATATATTCTTTAGGTACGGCGCCGCCGATGATTTTACTTTCAAAGACAAAAGTTTTATTTTTATCTTCATCTTTTAGATCTTTTACCTCTTTTAGAGGCTCAAAAATAATTTTTACACGAGCAAATTGTCCTGCACCGCCGGATTGTTTCTTATGGGTATAATCGATTTCGCAAGCTTTTGTTACAGTTTCACGATATGCTACTTGAGGAGCTCCAATATTTGCTTCAACCTTAAACTCTCTTCTCATACGGTCAATGATAATTTCTAAATGGAGTTCTCCCATTCCTTTTATCACTGTTTGTCCTGTTTCATGATCCGTTGAGACTCTAAATGATGGATCTTCAGCTGCTAAACGAGAAAGTGCAAGACCCATTTTTTCTTGATCGGCTGTTGATTTAGGTTCTACCGCAAGCTCAATTACCGGCTCCGGAAACTCCATTCTTTCTAAGATTACTTGCTTATCCATATCGGATAACGTATCACCCGTAGTAGTATCTTTAAGCCCTGCTAAAGCTACTATATCGCCTGCTGATGCTTCTTTTACGTCTTCACGATTATTAGCATGCATTAATAGCATTCTACCGATTTTTTCTCTTTTATTCTTTACGGTATTAATAACAGTGGTTCCTGAAGCAATTTTACCTGAATATATTCTAATAAAAGTTAATGAACCGACAAACGGGTCATTCATAATTTTAAATGCTAAAGCTGCAAAAGGCTCAGTTACCGAAATGGGGAAATCTTTTTCTTCACCAGTACTTACTTCCATACCTTTTACTATACCTATATCAATAGGCGAAGGTAGGAAATCTACTACAGCATCAAGTAAAGGCTGTACTCCTTTATTTTTAAAAGCACTACCACATAAAACCGGATAAAATGCTGCTGAAATAGTTCCTTTTCTGATTAATCTTTTAATCTCTTCTTCTGTTACTTCTTCACTTGATAAATATTTTTCCATGATCGCGTCATCTAACTCAACAACCATATCAAGTAATTTAGCACGATATTCTTCGGCCTTGTCTTTCATATCGGCAGGTATATCTTCTTCAAAATACTCAGCTCCAAGTGATTCATCTTTCCAAATCACTGCTTTCATTTTAACAAGATCAATTATACCTTTAAAATTTTCTTCAATCCCTACAGGCAACTGAATAACAAGCGGTTTTGCTCCTAAACGATCTTTGATCATTTCAACGCATCTATAAAAATCTGCTCCCATTCTGTCCATTTTATTGACAAAGCACATTCTAGGAACATTATATTTATCTGCTTGTCTCCAAACCGTTTCAGACTGAGGTTCAACACCTGCTACGCCGTCAAATACTGCAACCGCACCGTCAAGAACACGAAGCGAACGCTCTACTTCGATAGTAAAATCAACGTGCCCGGGAGTATCGATAATATTAATTATCTTATCTTGCCATCTACAAGTAGTAGCAGCTGAGGTAATGGTTATACCGCGTTCTTGCTCCTGCTCCATCCAGTCCATGGTGGCACCGCCCTCATGAACTTCACCTATTTTATGCGATTTACCAGTATAATATAAAATACGTTCGGTAGTTGTGGTTTTGCCGGCATCAATGTGAGCACATATCCCGATATTACGAATATGCTCAAGTTTATTTATTTTACTCATTATATACCCTACCTTATTTCATTTTTTTAGGGCTAAAATGAGAGAAAGCTTTATTAGCTTCAGCCATTTTATGAGTATCTTCTTTCTTCTTAATGGCGACGCCTCTATTATTAGAAGCTTCAAACAGCTCTTCGGCAAGTTTATCAATCATCATTTTTTCAGAACGTTTTGACGCAGCATTAATAATCCAACGGCTAGCAAGAGCATATCCTCTTCTTTCATCAACATGCGTCGGAACTTGATAATTAGCTCCTCCAACCCTAACCGAAGTTACTTCTAAATACGGCTTCACGTTATGCATAGCATTATTAAAGGTTTGATAAGGGTCGACTCTATGCTTCTTTTCAATTTTATTAAAGGCTGAATAAACAATTTTCTCTGCAAGGACTTTCTTCCCTTCTTTCATAATATTATTGATAAATCTTGACAGTAAAATACTGTTATATTTCATATCAGGTAAAATTACTCGCTTTTCGGCGGCGTGACGACGTGACATCTTATTTTTTCTCTCTAACTAATAATTTATTTTTTTGTAACTGCAACTTGTTTACGAGGAGCACCATAACGTGAACGACCTTGCTTACGTCCTTTAACTCCAGCAATATCATATGCACCGAGTACGATATGGTATTTCACCCCCGGAAGATCAGGAACCTGACCACCTCTTACTAATACCCTATCATGCTCCTTTACGCTATGCTTCTCACCGGGAATATATGCATTTACTGTTCTTTTATTACTTAAACGCACCGTTGCAATCTTACGAAGTGCAGAGTTAGGCTTTTTAGGGGTAACGGTTTTTACAACTAGGCAAACACCACTTTTAAAAGGATTAGATTCTAAGGCAGGAGACTTGGTCTTACGAGTTTTTGACTTTCTCCCAAAACGTACTAATTGATTATATGTCGGCATTAAAAAAATACTCCAAAAAACTTATATATACGATAATTAAAGGGTGAAAAAATACTTCCGCCCTTTATTTTAAATCATTTCTAAATACAAATTATAATAATTTATAAATTACACTAAATTTAAATTATAATTACTTTTTCCATAAAAGCAAGTATGTTTTAATTAACAATCATTTTTTTCTCAATTATTTTTGCTATAAAGCTAATTAACATCACTAAAATATAATAACAGCACGCAGCAACAAACATTGGAAAAAAATAATTATATGTTTCAATTGATACAATTTGTGCTCTACGCATTAAATCCATTTCTCCAAGCATAGAAATAATGGCTGATTCTTTAATCAAATTTACAAGCTCATTTACTAATGACGGAAAAATATTTTTAACTGCTTGCGGTAGAATTATATCTTTCATTATTAAAAACTTTGGAATAGCAAGAGCTTCAGCCGCTTCAAACTGCCCTTTATCAACTGCATTAATCCCCGCCCTGACTACTTCGGAAACATATGCTCCCGAATTAAGGGAAAAAGAAATAGCTCCCGCCATAAACACACTAAATTTAACGCCTATGATATAAGGTGAAGCAAAATAAATAATACTTAATTGAATTAATAAAGGAGTACCTCTGAAAATAGAAGTATAGAAATTTGCAAAAAGCCTTAAAGCACGATTCTTATTTACCTTACAAATAGCGAGCAACATCCCTATTACTAAACCGAATATAACGGCAATAACGCTATATTTTAAAGTTACTAAAGCCCCTTCTACAATAAAAAGGATTTTTGGATAAAATTTTATTAAATACTCAAACATAAATTATTATAGATTTATTTCCATACGAATCAGTCTTATCGTCATTTCCTCGCAAGGCGTTGTTG
>NZ_MXAX01000053.1:0-3844 GCF_019249195.1 Rickettsia sp. TH2014
ACTCCTTTTGTCGATTGTTTTTTGGGGGGGGTTACCTCATAAGTTATAATGGACCAAATTTTCCGTCATTGCGAGGAACGTAGTGACGAAGCAATCTCAGGATATTTGACGAGATTGCCAAGCAACCTACGACTCTTAGCTCATTACGATTAGAGTATACTTATAAAAAATAATACTGGAGCGGTTAAAATAATACTATCAAATCTGTCTAATACTCCTCCATGACCAGGTATTATATGACCGCTATCTTTAATATTAAATTTTCGCTTAAAATATGAAATAAATAAATCACTTGATTGAGCTATTAATGCTAATATACAACTAATTATACACAAATAAACTTTATTTGAAAAATAGTAATTTTCAATATGAAAGTTTGGTATAAAACTAGCTAATACCGCAACCAAACCTGCTGATAATACTCCGGTAACTAAACCGCTCCAAGTTTTTTTAGGACTGATTTTTGGAGCAAGTGTTGCTCCTTTAAAAGTTTTGCCGCCAATCATTGCAAAACTATCTACCGACCAAATTATGCAAAAATAAAGCATAATAAGCCATCTATTGGTATCTTCCATACTTAAAAATATTAATAGGCTTATAGGAATCGGAATAATCATTAGCCCGATTAATAGATAAGGAATAGAAGAATAGGTCATATTATACCATTCACTTAACATTCCCATACCCACTAATATCATTAGAATATAGAATAAAGGCTTAAACCATAATATAGCTATAACAAATAACGGCACTAAAACTATACCGGACAGGATTCTTAAATATATATTTTGTTTATCTTTTGCCAAATGTTCTGTTCCTTTTTGAGTAATCATTTATAGCTTCTATTATATCATCTTTATTAAAATCGGGCCAATATTTGGGTGAGAAATATAATTCAGCATAAGCTGCTTGCCAAAGCAAGAAATTACTGATGCGATAAACCCCACCCGGTCTTATTAATAAATCTACATCCGGCATTTCAGGATCATATAAAGCGCGTCCTATATCGCTTTCACTTATTTCTTTTTTACCGCTTGCAATAATTTTTGTGCAGGCATCAACTATTTCTTGACGACTTCCATAACTAAAAGCTATACAAAGCGTTATTTTATTATTATTTTTTGTTAATTCTATAGCATTATTTATTTGTTTTTGCAATGAGCTACTTAATAAATTAAGCCTACCTATTACTTTTATTTTAACGCCGTTTTTATGTAAACTGTTTAATTCATTTTTTAAATAAATACTTAATAATTTTATTAAGAAATCTACCTCCGTGCTTGAACGTTGCCAATTTTCGGAAGAGAAAGTATATAAAGTTATATAAGGTATATTAAGATTAATAAACTCAGGCAGTAATTCACGAATTTTATCGGCGCCTAGCTTATGTCCTTCAGATTTTGTTAAGTTATGCCGATCTGCCCAACGAGCATTACCATCCATTATTATTGCTAAATGTTTTATGTTAGTCATTATTTTATATTTTAAATTTTGCTGCATGAATAGATTTTCCTGTCATTGCGAGCGACTGCAAGGAGCGCGGCAATCTCAGGAGTCCTACTTTATGAGATTGCTACGCCCTAGGCTTTGCCTCTCCTCGCAATGACATCGGCGTCATATTCTAGGTATTTCGATTCTTACCGATAACCCGCCTAAATCCTTGCTATCTTCTAAATAAATAGAGCTTTTATGATCGTTTATTATTTCTTGAGTAATAGCAAGCCCAAGTCCTACATTGCTTGCATTATCAAGCTGTCTTGCTTTATCCGATCTATAAAACGGTTTAAATACAAGGTGTTTTTCCGTATCATCTATACCGGGACCGTTATCCTCAATAATTATAGCTACCGTAGATGAATTATCTGTCAAAGATATTTTAATTTTATTTCCATATTTTATAGCGTTACCGATTAAATTAGACAAAGCTCTTTCAAAAGAATTCGGTTTAATTCGTACTTTTGAATTAACTATATTATTAAGTTTTATAAATTCAATATCTACATGTGACCATTTATTTAAAAAATGTTCTATCCAAGGTAATAATAAAATTTCTTCAAATTCTTCTGTACTTTCACCTTTAGCAAAATCTAAATAAGCACTTATCATTTGCTGCATAGTTAATATATCTTGTTTTAATCCTGTAATTTCTTCACTTTCTTCCATCAATTCAAGTTGTAGCTTCATTCTTGTTAAAGGAGTTCTAAGGTCATGCGAAATCATAGCAAGCATAGTGGTTCTTTTAGTAATTTGTTTTTCAATACGGGCTTTCATTTTTAAAAAAGCAAGCCCTGCTTTTCTTATTTCTAAAGCTCCTGAAGGTTTGAAATTTTTGTCTTTTAAAACACCTCGACCAAATTTATCCATGCTATCCGCAAGAGTGATTATTGATTTAATTTGATTTTTGGAGAAAATAATAGAAATAGAAAGTAATATAACAGTTAAAGATATAATCCATAAAACAAATATATATACTGTAGGATTAAGTAGTAATTTTGCAGGAAAAGTAATATATAATATTCCATCTTTTAATTCTAAAAATACTTCGATTTTATTTTCTTTATTTAGTTTAACTATATTTTTTTCATGGATTTTTGTAGCTAAAATATTTTTAAATATAGTTAGAGGCTCACTTAATTTAGGTTGTCTTATAGATAACTTTTTATTAAGCTGAAATTGATAAGATAAATTAAGATAATTTTCCGATAAATGGGTTATCTCTCTTGAATTATTTTTATGTTCTTTAATCAGTGATTCTATTTCATTAATAATAATAGTACTAGTATAGTATGAAACATTATACCAATGACGATCGTAAAACAAAAATATAGCAACAATTTGTCCTATTAAAATCGGAATGATTATTATGAACATAAATCGTACAAATAATGTTCTCGGTAATAATTTAGATATAAAGTGCATAGCCCTCATTACGCACGGTTTTTAAATATTTCGGCTCTTTTGGATTATCTTCTAGTTTACTTCTTATTCTTGTAATTTGTACGTCGATAGAACGCATACTAAGCCCACCCATAATTTTTGAAAGTTCAAAACGACTAGTAGATTTACCGGAATTTTTTATTAATATCTCAAGTAATTTTTGTTCGGTAGAGCTAAGAGATATGATTTGATCGTTCTTAGTGAATTCCTTTGTATCAAAATTATAGAAATTATTGCCGAATTTAATTATATTCATTTCTTTTTTAAAGTTATTATAATTATTAATTAAATTATTTATCCGAAGTAATAATTCTCGTGGTTCAAAAGGTTTAGTTATATAATCAGAGGCACCGGCTTCAAGTCCTTTAACACGGTCATCGACTTCCGATAAAGCAGTAAGCATAACTATAGGAATATTATTACCGGCATCCCTTATAGTAGTAGCAAAATCAAGCCCTGTTATTTCAGGTAACATAACATCTAAAATAATTAAATCATAATTAGAAGTTTTTAATAGATTTTTAGCTTCTATGACTGAGCTTGCCGTTGATACTAAAAACTCATTTTTATTTAAAAACTGCTTTAAAAGTGCTAATATTCTGCTATCATCATCTACGATTAAAATATGTGCTTTATATGGTTGCATGTATACTCATTTAATTTGAAAATTGGTGTCGTTGCTTGCATGAATAACGAGTCGTCATTGCGAGCAGCCGTAGGCTGGCCTTGTTGCGTAGATATAAAAAAAGTAGCTGCGAACTAAGAAAAGTAGTAAATCGACAAAAAACTTAACCACAAGTGTGTATGTCAAAGCTACAAAAAGTTTGCAACTGGAAAGAATATAACAGAAGTTTAAAGAAAAGAGGAACAATAATTCTCACATTTTGTGAAGAATATTTAAAAGAGT
>NZ_MXAX01000054.1:0-1666 GCF_019249195.1 Rickettsia sp. TH2014
ACTCTAAACTGCAATACGGAGGCACGACCATACCGAATACGGCTTGCAAGGATATGTATATTCAAATAATATATCTGTGGCACAAATGATAGCAACTAGACTTGATTTCGGTATGGTTTCAATTAATAACCCATTGCCCGGAAATGCAAAAGCGCCTTTTGCAGGGCGTAAAGCTTCAGGCTTTGGAGTTGAAGGCTCATTTGAAGGGATATTTGAATATCTAAATACGAAATATATAAATTTACAAGCGTAGATACCAAATCGTCATTGCGAGCAGCCGTAGGCTGCGTGGCAATCTTATCAAATATCCTGAGATTGCTTCGTCAATTACTTCTTCATTTCCTCGCAATGACGGGAGAATTGATCCATGCAACAACACCTATATGATAATGAAATAAAAATTATGCCTGTTCCTATAAATGATATTGAAAGAAAAATTGAAAAAATTAGCCTTATACTTGATAATTATGAACCGCTTTGTTTAATAATAGGTAAAGAAAAAGTTAATCACCACTTACACATAACATCTAATAATCTTGCTGAATTGTTAGATAAAGAGATGTCGCTTTCAATTGAATATTTTGATCCTATAGTACGACTAATTGAACAATTTAATAAGATTGAAATTATAATACCTCAAGAGCTTAATAATGCTTTATGTAATACATTATTAAACTTTGAGCATAATTATTATTCCGACGAATTACAAGAAACCGTAATTCAATATATAGAAAAACTTGATATTCTAGGGGTGAATGCGCACTAACACTCTAAAAATCTCAATAGTTTTACCGGTTTATAATAGAGAGAAGCTATTACCTTTTGCTATTGAGAGCTGCCTTAATCAAAGCTTTAAAGACTTTGAGCTTATTATTATTGATGATTGCTCAAAAGATAGTAGCGTTATAGTAGCTAGGAAATATGCAGAGCAGGATTCACGTATTAAGGTAATAGTAAACGAGACCAATAAAAAATTACCGGCAAGCTTGAATGTTGCTTTTAAAGAGGCCAAGGGGGAGTATTTTACTTGGACTTCAGATGATAATCTTTTCCATGAAAATGCTTTAGAAAAAATGGTTAAGACACTTGATAATTCACCTGAGATAGGGCTTGTATATACTGATTATACTTTAATCGATGAGCAAGGTAGTATAGGCGCAAGACTTTATCAAGAATCGCCTGAGTTTTTACCGATTAGAGATTGCGTCGGTGCATGTTTTTTGTATAGAGCTGATTTAGCAAGGAAAGTAGGCGAGTATAATGAAAATATGCAGTTAGTTGATGATTATGAATATTGGCTTCGTTTTGGACTTGTTACAAAATTTGCTCATATACCGGAATCTTTATATTTCTACCGAGTACATGATCAAAGCTTAACAATAGAGCGTAAAATAGAAGCAAAACAGGCCAAAAGAGCTTTAAAAGAATTATTTAAAGATAAATATATTATTCCTGCTGAGATTAAACCTATAAATGATTTATATAATTGGTTTATTGAAGATAGAAATTTAAGCTCTTATTTTAGGTTATTTAAAATAATTATTTGTAGTCCGATAATTACTATTTCTTATATTATTAAAAATCTGAAAAGAATTAGGTGATGCTTATGTTATTCTTGTTTCTGTCATTGCGAGAAAAAATTGAAAATTTTGACGAAGCAATCTCA
>NZ_MXAX01000054.1:1699-1771 GCF_019249195.1 Rickettsia sp. TH2014
CGCTTCGCTCCTCGCAATGACGACTGGGAGTCTACGCAAGCGAGCCTTTCTCGCAAGGCGTTGTTGCGTGAA
>NZ_MXAX01000055.1:0-1681 GCF_019249195.1 Rickettsia sp. TH2014
ATCGTATGGTTCAAACACCATAAGAGATGGCGTTAATATCAACACTATAGAACAAAAGAAAATGCAGGTATTACCTGCTGAAATCATGTCCCTACCTAACTTATCATGTTTTGTGAAGTTAGCGGGGCATTATCCGATTTCTAAACTGAAGATGAAATAGCAGAATTGATCTAATGGTTATTAATTAATGTATTAATTTAGGAAAAAAATATATTATGAAAAATAAATTATATAAAACTTTTCTTACGGTAGCATTTGTATTATTTTCGTTCCAAACAGTTGCTGGTCAGAATCAAGATTCTTCAAAAAAGCAAGATGATTCTTCATATCTTAATATATATGTTACGCAGCAAATGGATGTACAGGAAGATTTGTTGATATCCAGTGTACGTATAGAAAAGGATGGCGTCGATCCTAAATCTGTGCAAAATGAGATTAATAGCATAATGGCAGCAGCAATAAAAATAGCCAAACAACCGGATATTAACGTCTCTACAGGCCAATATAATATATATCAATATGATGAAGAACAAAATACCAGTAATAAAGAGAAGAAGGTAAAGAAAAAGAAGTGGCGTGGCACCCAAGTATTATCGTTACAAAGTAAATCACCTGAAGTATTATTATCAGTAATCAGACAATTACAAAACGAAGGCTTATTAATACAAAGCCTGAATTATACATTATCTAATGATAAGAGAGATGCTATAAGAAACTCTATGATTGAATCTGCTATTGCAAAACTAAAGCAACAAGCTATGAGAGTTGCAAAAGCTCTTGGTCAAGAATATAGCAGATTTACTATGATAAATGTTGATACTGGATTAGGTGCGCGACCTCCAATGCCGATATACAGAAATGCAATACCTGCTTTAGGTGTAATGTCTGACGTTGCTATGATGCCGTCTGCAGAGCCGGGCACAAGCACAGTATCGATAACGGTATCCGCAACTGCATTGTTTAAATAGAGTAATGCGATTTATCTAATAATAAATTAGAATACATTGTAGAATATTAAAAAAATCAAGGAGAACATGCGTCAAATTAGTTTCATTTTACTCACAAGCATTTTATGCATATCATGCAATACCACAAGAATTGTTAAAATCCCTGAAATTAATAAATCTGCATTTCAATATGAATCTATAGATTATCAATGTGAAAATGGCAGAAATTTAAATGTACAGTATTTAAATAATGATATTAATAATATTGCATTAATAAACTTAGATAAGAATGTCATTATATTTAGCAATGTTGTTGCAGGTAGTGGCGTACGTTATGCTGCACAGCAATATATATGGCATACAAAAATTGATTATGGTATTTTAAGTGATGAGATATCTAATACTAATTTAGTATGTCATCAACAGAAGTTGAAAACTAATAAGTAGATATAACCATTAGTAGAACAGTGATATAATACATCATTTAAGCATATGCATAAAGTATTGTCCGAAGAGTAAAGGAAGGATAATCAGACAAATCAGAACTAAAACTGTAAAAGTTAAGATGTAGAAGTTAAGATTTAAGGAGATCGTTAATTTCGGCGATAGACAAACCGGTAATACGAGAAACCTCAGGAATAGAGTAATTATTAGCAAGCATATTTTTAGCTACTTCATATTTTCCTTTAGCTTCTCCGATCTGTATACCTTGGACCATTCCTTTTTGCATCCCT
>NZ_MXAX01000056.1:0-4689 GCF_019249195.1 Rickettsia sp. TH2014
TCTAAACTGCAATACGGAGGCACGACCTGATTTAGTAATAATTTGGACTTTTCTTCAAAATGAAGCAAGAAAAGTTTTTAAAGAGAAGCTACCCTTAGATGATGATACTTGGGATAGAGCAAGAGGCTGGGCTTTGTGGAAAGCTTTAATTGCTCCATTAGATGGTCTTTATGCTGTTAAGAATTTACAAATTATTCATGATATTTTATATGAGCATGAAAAGTTATGATTTAGATAGGTATTTATTAAATACTATATCAATGAGTAAAGATATATGCACAGTATATAATAAAGAATATTAGCATTAGTTATGATTAGATTTTAACTAAAGTTTTGTAATGATTATAAGCTGTAAAAGCAGGATCTAAATTAGATATATAGAACAAAAATAAAAAAAATAAAATAATTTCAAAATTGTAGTTGACAGGGCTGATTATATTGCATATAACTACACCTATTCCAAAGCGATAAATGAAAAAAAGTCGCAGCTGTTTTTAAAAGTAAATAATTAGATATAGATAGTGACAGTAAACATGTACATATCACAAAAGTGGTAATTAAACCTGTCAATTTTTTAAAGTAAAACTGACAGAATCAAACTTGAGAGTTTGATCCTGGCTCAGAACGAACGCTATCGGTATGCTTAACACATGCAAGTCGGACGGACCAATTGGGGCTTGCCCCAATTAGTTAGTGGCAGACGGGTGAGTAACACGTGGGAATCTGCCCATCAGTACGGAATAACTTTTAGAAATAAAAGCTAATACCGTATATTCTCTACGGAGGAAAGATTTATCGCTGATGGATGAGCCCGCGCCAGATTAGGTAGTTGGTGAGGTAACGGCTCACCAAGCCGACGATCTGTAGCTGGTCTGAGAGGATGATCAGCCACACTGGGACTGAGACACGGCCCAGACTCCTACGGGAGGCAGCAGTGGGGAATATTGGACAATGGGCGAAAGCCTGATCCAGCAATACCGAGTGAGTGATGAAGGCCTTAGGGTTGTAAAGCTCTTTTAGCAAGGAAGATAATGACGTTACTTGCAGAAAAAGCCCCGGCTAACTCCGTGCCAGCAGCCGCGGTAAGACGGAGGGGGCTAGCGTTGTTCGGAATTACTGGGCGTAAAGAGTGCGTAGGCGGTTTAGTAAGTTGGAAGTGAAAGCCCGGGGCTTAACCTCGGAATTGCTTTCAAAACTACTAATCTAGAGTGTAGTAGGGGATGATGGAATTCCTAGTGTAGAGGTGAAATTCTTAGATATTAGGAGGAACACCGGTGGCGAAGGCGGTCATCTGGGCTACAACTGACGCTGATGCACGAAAGCGTGGGGAGCAAACAGGATTAGATACCCTGGTAGTCCACGCCGTAAACGATGAGTGCTAGATATCGGAAGATTCTCTTTCGGTTTCGCAGCTAACGCATTAAGCACTCCGCCTGGGGAGTACGGTCGCAAGATTAAAACTCAAAGGAATTGACGGGGGCTCGCACAAGCGGTGGAGCATGCGGTTTAATTCGATGTTACGCGAAAAACCTTACCAACCCTTGACATGGTGGTCGCGGATCGCAGAGATGCTTTCCTTCAGCTCGGCTGGACCACACACAGGTGTTGCATGGCTGTCGTCAGCTCGTGTCGTGAGATGTTGGGTTAAGTCCCGCAACGAGCGCAACCCTCATTCTTATTTGCCAGCGGGTAATGCCGGGAACTATAAGAAAACTGCCGGTGATAAGCCGGAGGAAGGTGGGGACGACGTCAAGTCATCATGGCCCTTACGGGTTGGGCTACACGCGTGCTACAATGGTGTTTACAGAGGGAAGCAAGACGGCGACGTGGAGCAAATCCCTAAAAGACATCTCAGTTCGGATTGTTCTCTGCAACTCGAGAGCATGAAGTTGGAATCGCTAGTAATCGCGGATCAGCATGCCGCGGTGAATACGTTCTCGGGCCTTGTACACACTGCCCGTCACGCCATGGGAGTTGGTTTTACCTGAAGGTGGTGAGCTAACGCAAGAGGCAGCCAACCACGGTAAAATTAGCGACTGGGGTGAAGTCGTAACAAGGTAGCCGTAGGGGAACCTGCGGCTGGATTACCTCCTTAAAGACTAAATTAGTACATTGCTTATATTTATATAAGTAATTACTCAGTCCAAATATTTACTGTCACTATCTTTAACTAATTGTTTGCTTTTAACTACTAAGCAGTTTCTTCTACAGATCTTAAAATCTTTCTATAACATCTTCCCAAGTCATACGATAAAACTACTTTTAGCAGCTTTGTTATAGCTATTAGTTAGCAATAAGATAATATACAATATATAATTGACATATCAACTTTAACTTTATTTAAAGTACTAAATAATTAATTTAAAGGTATAAAATGAAACTGTATAAACTTGTTACTATATTAATGAGTACCATAATCTTGAGCGGTTGTGCTACAATTTTTTCCGGTACGACTCAAGATATTCATGGTAAGGTTATAGATAATAAGAATAACGCTACTTTAGAAAATGTAATATGTACTGTTTCCGATGGTACGGGAGGAAGTTATGCCTTACAAAATAATCCAGGGATAGTAAAGGTACGTAGAACTTCAGGGGCAGTGTTAGTTGATTGTAAAAAAGAAGGATATAAACAACTTAATATTGCTGTTGGAGATAATTTTAATAGCGTAACTCTTATTAACGTGTTGTTTTGGCCAGGGTTTATTGTAGATGCCTTAAGTGGATCATATAAAAAATATCCTTCTCATTATTTAGTAGCAATGGAGAATATTGCTCCTTGTGCGAAATAAGAAATTATTTATATTTTAAATAATTGCGAGGAAAAATTGAAAATTTTGATGAAGCAATCTAATTAAATTCTGAATTACCATGCCCTCTACGTTTGCGGTGTTGTCGCATGGCTCAAAAATGCGTTTTATGTCATTCCTGCGAAAGCGGAAATGATATAAATAAATCATGCAACAATGCTTACGTTCATTCGCTAATAGCGATATCTGTTGATAGTTAGCAATACCTGTCAACAGAATCTAGTAATTCTTGACATATTTTTATATTAATAATATCTTTCTATTAAAATTTGGGAGATATTTAGATTAACTTATGAAAATAGCTAAATCACAGGCAAAGATACTTTTTTTCAGCATTAGATGAATGGAATAATACCGGTTTACTTGATGATAATACGACTATATTACTTAAAATCGATATGGAAATATTAAATTTTGATTGGAAGAAATTAGCTAGATATTCTTTTTAGATTTCTTTAATATGTATAGTTATTGCTATTAATGCTATTTTGTCTGATCGTTATCTACGAGAATTATTAGAATATATTTTTAATGCCCCGTATCTGCTGAAATTTATTACCTTATCAACTTTATCGGGAATAATATATTTTGTTGGTTTTAAAAGACAGCAACAAAAACCAGAGAAAATTTTTAGCAATGGGGTAATATTATTTTTAGGGGTCTTAACCACTGCTTGTGCTATTTATCAACTAGGAAAAGCATTTGATTCAGGGAGTGGACATTTTTCCATTTTATTGCTTTTATCTTTTATTGTTTATGCCATATTAGGATATTTCTCTAAATCAAATTTAATTTGGTGCTTTGCTTTAATTTCACTAGGTAGTTGGATGGGAGCAGAAACCGGGTATATGTCAGGATGGGGAGCATATTACTTAGGTATGAATTATCCATTACGTTTTATATTATTTGGAGGAATCTTAACATTTTCTGCTCTTGCACTAGAGGAAAATAAAAAATTCAATCATTTTACTCAAGTAACTCTTGTAATTGGTTTATTATATTCATTTATTGCAATGTGGTTATTATCAATATTTGGAAATTATGACCCTGAAGATTATAGCACCTGGCGGTTGGTAAAGCCGATAGAATTATTTCATTGGTCTTTATTATTTGCCTTAATGTCCGGAGCAGCTATTTATCACGGTTTAAAACAAGATAATTCGATAACTAAAGGATTTGGAGTTACTTTTTATTTATTAATTTATATACAAGATTTTTTGAATATTTTTGGAATACAACTCATAAAGCAGTATTTTTTACAATTCTAAGAATAAGCTTTTGGCGGCTTGGAAACAAAGCGGAGAAAATTTGGAATCTTACTGCAAAAAAATAATTAATATATACAAGTTCTGCTATTGTAAGGAACGTATATATTCAGATGGAACTTAAAAAAACTAGCAGCAATATCTTTGTAAGCTCTTGGATGCTGAACATTTAATAACTGTTGTCATTCTTCATCTTGTGAACTCTTTGCTTTTTTAGCTGCAAATTATAAGAAAGTAGTTTTTAAGCAATAATATATAAATTAATTATTTTTAATTCACAAAATTTCTTAATAAAACATAATAAATATCCTACAATAATATTAAAAAACATTAAGGGCAAAATATATGAATTATTTAGGATATGGTGGTATTTCTCTTGGAACAATACTTGCAATAGTAATATCGTTTAATGTGAATAAATCAATATTATGGGCTATCATTCATGGATTTTTTGGATGATTTTATATAGTATATTATTTGTTATTTAGAAAATAAACTTCTTGCATAACCCCCTTTTAAAGATGATTTGTACGTTAATCCAGTATTGCCGCGTAGACCTGCTTTTCGTCACTGCGAGAAGAACTACGTAGTAATTCGACGAAGCAATCCAGTAAA
>NZ_MXAX01000056.1:4707-4799 GCF_019249195.1 Rickettsia sp. TH2014
TTTTTTAATCTTTTTCTGGATTGCCACGTCGCTTCGCTCCTCGCAATGACGACTGGGAGTCCACGCAAGCAAGCCTTTCTCGCAAGGCGTTG
>NZ_MXAX01000057.1:0-522 GCF_019249195.1 Rickettsia sp. TH2014
CATGAATCTAAGTAAAGGTACGTGGATACGTCACAGCAGCGGGCAAGGAGGCAACATATTTGGTTTTGTACAAGAGGGTGCTCGCGTGAGCAAACGCCAATCCCTTGAGATAGTTGCAGAGCTTGCTGGCATCAGAGCGGAATCAAGTAGTTATGATTACAATGCTTATCTTGCAAGCAGCAGAGCGAATAAAGAACAGAGGCAAGCGCAAGACAAGCTCCAAATTGCAAATAAGTGGACGCCCGCTCAGGACAAAATTACAAATGCAGAAAGCTTTGATCCAAATAAGCATCTAAAGGGCATGATGCATCATCACATATTAGAGGCAGTATACACTTATAAAGATGCTGACGACAAGTTACTAGGGTATGTAGTACGCTTCATCAACAAAAAGGATGGTACAAAACAAACTCTACCTGTCACCTATTGCTACAACGCTGCAAAAGAAGAGCAAGCTTGGCGCTGTAAAGGATTTACTGATAAGGGTGACAAGCCTATCTTTGGCATAGAGAAAGCTACTGT
>NZ_MXAX01000058.1:106-2454 GCF_019249195.1 Rickettsia sp. TH2014
TATTATCTTAATTTTACTAAATGTAAGATTAAATCTCAACTATTACAAGCCATAGTACATATGTTTTTCTGTAATTTTGCTGTAAGCCTTTCTAGCTTCTGAGTATTAACCTTTGTCAAATAAAACTTTAGCTATTTTAAAGTAATTTGGTTTTATCAGATTTGTTTTTTTACTTTGTAGAAGTGGTATGTAGACTGAGTCTTTAGATTTGCTTCGTGTTATCATTTAATCTTAGATATCTTTGCTAAAGAGCGCATTATATATTAACAATAATTAATATCAAGAGTAATTAATATTATAATAATTTTATATAGTGTTATTGTAGAACTAATAACACAGTAGATCTTTAAATAAGAATTAGAAAAACAGGGCATTTCAGTTTAGTCTCCAAAAGTAAACTTTTGGAGACAGTCAAATTTCTTTTTCATGAGATTCAAATATATTTGATATATATTCAGATTATTAATTTATTAATAATCTCCTTGACAACAAACATAAATTACCATATTATATGATAGTAGTTGAAATTTTAAGGTTTCATTGAATTAATCTAAATCGAGTAAAAGACTCAATGTATCTAGAACGTAATTACACAACTCACAAGCCTGTATAAAGAAGTAAGTATTATTGTATTAACATTATTGTATGCAAATAAAGAGGTAGGAAGATGAGCTATTTTGCTAATTGGTTCAATAAGTCAACTAAGGTTATCAGCAAGGCGAAGAAAGCCGCATCCAAGTTTGAAAAGTTCATTGATAAGCTTGAGGATAAGGTTGCTCATTTAACAACGGATCTTGCATATAAACTTGCCAAAGACAATGACATATATAAAGATCATGAGCTTAAAACCCTTAACGATTTAGGAACTGATTGGCAAGTGTTATGTAAATCTTCTGATAATGCTGATACCAATCAGAATGGTTATAAATCCGTTGTATTTATAAATCAGAATACTAAACAAATACTAATTGCTACGGCTGGCACAGTTCCTACAGACATACATGACCTCAAAGATGATGCTTATATCGCAGCAGGTACCTTCCCGAGTAAAGTGGATCAAGTTAAATCTATGATTGATTATATCTCTAAGTCACTTGGGGCTAACATTGATAGCTATACATTTAATGTGACAGGTCATTCTCTTGGAGCAGTTTTAACTGATGCTACTGCTTTTGAGATTATGTCTAGGAACCTTAAGCTTGGAACATCAGTGACCTTTGATAGTCCAGGCTCTCAAAATGCAATACAAGCAGCAATAACCGCCGGAGTATTTAGTAATACATTGGATGTTACTATTGAGGAGTTAGCAGAACATTGTGTTATATATAATGCAAAACATAATATTATTAATTATAATCCTATTATCAGTAGTCCGCATATCACAGAACCAAAATTAGTTATTCCTACAAAACAAGTTATACCCAATGATACACCTACAGTACAGTCAGGAATATTTAGTTACACTGGTTATTTAGCTGGTAAAGTAGGAACACTTGTTGAAACTTGCTCAAGTTATTTAGGTGTTAAGAGAACCTTAAAAGCACTCGAAAATCTTAAAGGGCATTCTCTTAAAAACTTTGCTAATATATGCGAGAAACCTGTTATTGAGACTCTAGGATGGGATAAAACTATGGATGGCATCCTATTGATCAAAGATTTCGAGGGATCAAATCATATTACTTCTACCGGTAATGATGTGGTAGTGATTACAGAAAAAAATATTGATGATGATACTATATCAATATCATCCAATGAATTTAGTTATGACGATTTAGAACGTGCTTTTAACTATAATGTTAATGGAGCATCGCTATTAGGTGTAGATGAAGAGTTTCCTAGTTTAGAGTTTATAAACTAATCTTGTTTTACGTGACTGGTGCTAAAGATTGATTTCTTTGCAAATAACAAACATAGTTATTATTTATAATAAAAAATTAGTATGTACCATGAAGCTTAATGCTGACGATATATCTCCTTACGCCACAGCTCTATCTGCCATCGTTGGGAGCGTCGTAGTAGCACCTTTCTTAATTGTCAAAGATAAAGTAACATCAACCATTTCAGATATTTGGAAAAACCTAGCAACAGAGCATCCGTGCCAAGTTGCTACAACAGAACACAATGCTTGTTATATGTCTCTAACCGAATCTATGGACGATGACGGCTGGAATGTGGTTACCATCATAGGCGATACTGCTTTGTTGGATAAATTATAGAAGTCAGGATTTAATCTTACAGACCACAGTGGTCATCTTATCTAGATTTGTAATAGTTGAGATTTAATCTTACATTTAGTAAAATTAAGATAATANNNAATGGAGGATTAGAGATGAATCTAAATCAAAAAA
>NZ_MXAX01000059.1:0-1087 GCF_019249195.1 Rickettsia sp. TH2014
TCCCTGAATGCGTTAAACTCGTCTGCAATATTGTAAGTCGTAAAAGTTTCTACATGCTCTCTTGTAGCATGGCTCTTGGTCTCAAGGTTATGATTCTCTTCAGTATCACTTGGCTTAGCTGCTATCTCATCCGCAAATCTTGCATATATTAGTTTGCGAGTCTCTGCTGAATCTAGCACTTGCGTAGACTTTAGATTTTCTAAATTCTGAAGATTTGGCTTAAAAGCCTTAAATTTATCTTGAATTAACGGCTTACTTGACTGACTTGGTAGTGCCTTTAAAAAGCTAAACTCATCGCCTGCATCCTCTACATATCCTTTACTTTGACTGCAATATTTAAGCCCACTGTTAATACTTGAAAGTAATGAATTAGGCACATTTCTTGCTACATTAAATATTTGTTTTGCTGTTCTTGCTATTTTAAACATTACGTTGCTCCTTTTGGTTGTTTGTTAGTTTTTAATTTACTATGTTTCATGTTCTTCAAACTGAAGCCTTAATTACCTTTCTCTTGTGTAACTAAAACTATATGAGAGGGGCTATGCTAGCCCCCTCATACTCCCCCGCTATATCTGTAAAAGAAAAAGGGGGAAGGCGTAAAATAAGATAAACATCACTAATACCCTCTCTGTCTAATTATTCGTATGCATATTTATCTCATAAATCCAAAACTATAATTATCTCCTACTTTTAATCCTGCATATTGCTTATGATGACTACATGGCTCTATTGCTTTGTGAGCCACAACATTCAATTGCATCTCTTGATTCCCGTTTTCTACACCCTTAAATCCCGCAAGCATATTATGTTTATGGTATATTCTTTCTGAAGCCCCATAAGCAGACACCGCTTTTTGTAAAGCCTCAAGCCCTTCAGTCCCATTACCAACAGCGTAATAACTACTGGCAAGGCCATAGTAATATGCTCCCTCCCATGGCTTTAACTTTATTGCTGCCCTAAAACTTGCTAATGCCTCCTCATATCTCTTAAGCTTATGAAGCGTATTACCTTTGTAATAATGAAGACTTGCATTTCTTGGCTCTCCCATCAAAAGCATCCCAAATATCTGCAAAGCTTTCTCATATTT
>NZ_MXAX01000060.1:0-1491 GCF_019249195.1 Rickettsia sp. TH2014
TAACTGCAATATGGAGGCATGACCAAATTACGGTACTGTTTTAATAGAAAAAGCAGAAGAACTAGCAAAAGAAAAAAATGTTTATTTATAACTTTAACTACAATGGACTTCCAAGCAAAGCCGTTTTATGGAAGACAAGGGTACAAATTAGAATTTACGAGAGTCGGTTATCCTTATGACTCTATAATGTATTATTTACGGAAAAATTTATGACACTAAAACTCGGAATTGTTGGGTTACCGAATGTCGGTAAGTCAACGTTATTTAATGCCTTAACGGCAAGTCAGGCTGCGGATGTTGCTAATTATCCGTTTTGTACTATTGAGCCTAATAGCAGTAAAGTTTTAGTACCGGATGAGCGTTTGCAACGACTAGCAAATTTAGCAGGAAGCGGAAAAATCATTCCGTCTTATATTGAGTTTGTCGATATTGCAGGGCTTGTTAAAGATGCAAGTAAAGGGGAGGGGCTTGGTAATAAGTTCTTATCTCATATCAGGGAAGTTGATGCAATACTGCACGTACTGCGTTGTTTTGAGGATGAGGATATAACGCACGTACATAATAAAGCCGACCCAATTCACGACCTTGAGGTTATTGAAACAGAGTTAATACTTGCCGATATAGAATCGGTTGAAAAGCGTTTAGCAACAAGCGAAAAACGCTTGAAGCCAGGTGATAAAACAATGGCAGAGCAGATAGAATTGTTAAAAGAGGTTTATAAAGTGTTGGCAGACAGTAAACCTGCAAGAGCATTAAATGAAATTTTAGGAGCTGATAATTTAAAACAATTGCAGTTAATTACTTCTAAGCCCGTTTTATATATATGTAACGTACTTGAAAAAGATGCTGCTATGGGTAATGAATTTACGAAATTAGTAGCAGAAAGAGCAAAGAAAGAAAACGCTAAAAGTGTCGTAATTTCTTCAAAAATAGAAGCTGAGATTGCTTTACTTGAAAGCATGGAAGAAAAAAAAGAGTTTTTAAAATTTATAGGTTTAGAGGAAACGGGGCTTAGTAAAGTGATTAAAGAAGGGTATAATCTCTTAAACCTTAAAAGCTTTTTTACCATAGGTCATAAAGAAGCCCATAGTTGGACTTTTAAAGACGGCACGCTTGCACCGGCTGCTGCCGGCATTATTCATACCGATTTTGAAAAAGGTTTTATCAGAGTGGAAGTTATCGGCTATGAAGATTATATAAACCTTGGTAGTGAAGCAAAAGCCAAAGAGGTAGGCAAAATGCGTTTAGAGGGTAAAGAATACAAAATGCAAGACGGGGATATAGTACATTTTAGGTTTAACGTATAGCTACTATGGGCATTGCTAACTAAAAGCGGATATCGTCATTCCTGCAAGACCTTGTTGCGTAGATATAAAAAAAAGTAGCTGCGAACTAAGAAAAGTAGTAAATCGACAAAAAACTTAACCACAAGTGTGTATGTCAAAGCTACAAAAAGTTTGCAACTGGAAAGAATATAACAGAAGTTTAAAG
>NZ_MXAX01000061.1:0-3480 GCF_019249195.1 Rickettsia sp. TH2014
TGTAAGATTAAATCTCAACTATTACATTTGTTACTAGTTTAAATTTCTTGCTACAATACGGACAGATAACTTCCTTTTTCTCTTTATCAATCTCTAAATAAACTTTTGGATGGTCATATGGATATTCTTTGCCTTGACAAGATACAGATACATCAACACTATTAACAATTTCCATAAATTATACTCTAATTAAAATGAAGAGTAGACGAAGTTTAATTTGGAAAAGAGCTAGGAGTTCACAAGGCGAGGAACGGAGCATATATTAATATGTGAGTACCGTAGCCCTTGTAGAACGACAATGCCAATTTTTCAAATTAAACGAGTATATACATTATTTCTTTAAGTAAAATCTAATATAAGTTACTTTTAAATAAAAGACAAATAATACTTGATTAACTATGTCATGCCGTGGCTTGTATCGGCTAAATCGTCATTGCGAGGAAACTGCACAGTAATTGACGAAGTAATCTCAGGAGTTTTGTTATTACTTCATGAGATTGCCACGCAGCCTACGGCTGCCCGCAATGACGATGTAGCTGGTACAAGTCACGGTTATTACACACGGTAGGAGGTGAAAATGAAAGACAAAGTAGCAGTTATTACCGGTTCTACTAGCGGTATCGGACTTGAGATAGCAAAACATTTCGCAAAACTTGAGTCTAAAATAGTTATTAACGGTTTTGCAAAAGAGACGGAAGTAGCCAGAATTTTAGCAGAATTGAAAGAGCTTGGTGCAAGTAGCGTGTTTTATCAAGGAACAAATTTGGCAGAACCTGAAGAAATATTTTCTATGTTTGAGAGAATAATAAAAGAATTCGGCAAAATAGACATATTAGTAAATAATGCCGGTATTCAGCATGTTGCTCCTATCGATGAATTTCCTGAAGATAAATGGGAACAAATTTTGCGTATAGATTTAATAGCCTCGTTCTATACCACAAAATACGCAATACCAATTATGAAAAAAAATGGCTTCGGGCGGATTGTTAACATCGCTTCCGCTCACGCATATGTCGCATCACCCTTTAAGTCGGCATATGTAGCAGCAAGCATGGTATCCTTGGGCTTACCAAAACCGTTGCTTTAGAAGTGGCTGAGAATAATATTACGGTTAATGCTATCTGCCCCGGTTACGTTAATACTCCCTTAGTCAGGAATCAAATAGCAGATACTGCTAAAGCTAGACATATCAGTGAGGAATCGACACTAAGAGATGTAATTTTAAAATCTCAAGCTACGAAAAAATTTGTAGAAGCTGATGAAATAGCAAACTTAGTAATATTCTTATGTGATGAAAAAGCATCATCAATAACAGGTAGTGGACTCTTGATAGATGGGGGCTGGACGGCACAGTAGTTTTTAATTCTTAATATTTGTTAGTTATTGAGAAATAACTAACAATAAAAACTTCTTGCAAAAATTTAATTTACTCCTTTACACTTGAAATAACTCAAAATTTATTCAAGGAGGAATTTATGCTAGAAAAAAACATCTACATTTTCAAACTGAAGAAATTGAATTAAATAGAGTAAAAAATGCCAAATTAATTCATTTTAAAGATAAACTGGGTAGACCTATAGATGGGCAGTTAGTTATAGGGGAGGTTGAAGAAGTAAAAGAAAAAGAATTTTCTAGACCCGTAGAAGTTGAGGTAAAGCGTAATTTGGGTAAGTTTAAAAAAGCTCTAGCTTATCTTGGAATTATTAAAAATACTAAAAAAGTTATTAAAGAAGAAAAATATACGGAAAAAGTAGTAAGCAAAGAAGAGAAAATTATAGGTACTTATGAATCAGGCAATTTTACTAATGATAAGAATTCCATAAAGAATTTTTTAAACAACTTAGATTTCCATGAAGAAAAACTTTACGCATATGATCTTAGTGGTACAAAAATTGGTGAGGTAGGTGATTTTGGAAAAGTAGTATTAGATAAGAATATTAAGCTTGATGAAACTATTCTTCAAAAAAAATGGAAAAGTATTTGCTATTGAAAAAAATGGTAAATTCTTAGATTTAGAAGGCAAAGCTTTACAAAATCAAAATCAGTTTATACAAAAAAGTAGTGGAGTTTATCATTTAAGTACTGCTACAGACATAAGATATTTTGATAAAGATGAAGATATTAAGATTTCAAAAGGTGTTACGAATCTTAACACAAAGCCCGTAAAAAATGCTCTTAAAGGTAGCAGAGAAGCTGCAAAAATAGGAGAAAAACTACGAAAACAACAAGAAGACCAAAAATTCGCAGGAATTAAAAAGCCAAAAGGTGCTAAACTTACAAAAGTGGGAATCCCAGTAGTTCCCACTAGATAGATAACTAGGTTATAAGTACTTGACCATTATAACGTGTATATTATAATAGTTATGACCAAATTAATATGCATGTTATAATGGTCATAATAAATATATGAAAAGGATTTATGAATTAGTAATAAAAAATCACTTGCAAGAAAATAGGTAAATGATTTTTATAGAAGGAGCCCGTCAAGTCGGTAAAACTACTTTAGCTAAAAAGTAATAGATAAAAATTACTACTTAAATTGGGATGAAGAAAAGGCTCGTTTGCTAATTTTAAAAGGAACAACAGCAATAGCGGATTTTATAAATCTACATATTCCGGATCAAAATAACCCTATCGTGATTTTTGATGAATTACATAAATTCTCAAACTAGCAAACTTTTTTAAAAGGATTTTATGATGTTTGTGGAGAACAAGCTCACATTATAGTTACCGGCAGCTCAAAGCTTGGAGTATATAAAAAAGGTGGTGATAGTATGATGGGAAGATATTTCCCATATCGTATGCACCCTTTGACACTAGCTGAAGTAATAAAAAATTTTAGTAGTCTAACCAAAGAAATAAATCTACCAAAAAAATATCTGAAGAACAATTTGAATCCTTATTTAAATTTGGTGGTTTTCCTGATCCTTATCTTAAGAATTCTTCCACATTTTGGCATAGATGGAAGAAAACTAAAAATACTCAGCTTTTTAAAGAAGATATTAGAGGGTTAACACAAATCCAAGAGTTATCTCAAATGGAAGCCTTAGGGAGCTTTTTGACTTCCTCTATAGGAGGCAAGCATCTTATAGCTCTCTTGCAAATAAAATTAAAGTGTCGATTCCAACCATTACAAGATGGCCTGAGTCATTTGAGTCGTTTTTTTATAGTTATCGTATTTATCCATGGTCAAATAATATCCCAAGAAGTTTAATACAAGAGCCAAAAATATATCTATGGGACTGGTCGCTTATAGAAGATATGAGAGTAAGATATGAAAATTTTATTGCAAATCATTTATTAAAATTCTGTCATTTTTGGAGTGATTTAGGATTTGGTGAATATGAATTATATTTTATTAGAGATAAACAAAAGAAAGAAATAGATTTTTTAGTAACAAAAAATAACAAACCATAGATGTTAGTTGAAGCTAAAACTTCTGTAATAGTTGAGATTTAATCTTACATTTAGTAAAATTAA
>NZ_MXAX01000062.1:0-2637 GCF_019249195.1 Rickettsia sp. TH2014
ACTCTTTTAAATATTCTTCACAAAATGTGAGAATTATTGTTCCTCTTTTCTTTAAACTTCTGTTATATTCTTTCCAGTTGCAAACTTTTTGTAGCTTTGACATACACACTTGTGGTTAAGTTTTTTGTCGATTTACTACTTTTCTTAGTTCGCAGCTACTTTTTTTTATATCTACGCAACAAGGTCTCCTCGTGAAAGCGGGAATCCAGAAAAAGTAATATTGGATCCCGTTTTCACGGGGATGACAATAAAATACAGCAGTATGATAAGAAAATTCTGTTGCTTGAAGATATTAATGAAAAAGCCTATGCCGTGCATCGTAATCTAGTTCAGTTAAAAAATGCCGATATATTTGATGATATAGAGGCAATAATTTTCGGTGATTTTACCAAAGGGGATGAGTTTGTAGAACAAGCTACAAAAAGTTTTTGTTTAAATCATATTCCGCATATAGAAACTTATAAAGCTGACGGAATAGGGCATGGAGAGGTAAATCATCCGGTTATTATGAATCATGAAGTAATTATAAACAGTAATATTTTAAGTTTTACTAGCCCTTTTGAAATAGTAGAAAACAAATGATAAATTCTATCAGAATAGGTACAAGAAAAAGTCCACTTGCTTTAATACACACTAATTTAGTTATTCAGCAAATCAAACAATTTTTTCCTGATATTAATTGCGAAATAGTACCCATTATTACTAGCGGTGATTTAATTCAAAATAAACCATTATACGATATAGGAGGTAAAGCTTTATTTTTAAAGGAAATAGAGCAAGCTTTACTTGATAAAAAAATTGACTTAGCCGTTCATTCTTTAAAAGACGTACCTGGTAGAATACCCGAAGAGCTAGTAATAGCTGCTGTTTTAGAGCGTGAAGACCCCAGAGATGTTTTTGTATGTTTAAATTATAAATCCATAGAAGAACTGCCGCAAAATGCCGTAATAGGTAGCTCGGCAGTGCGAAGAAAAGCATTTATCCAAAAAATAAGACCGGATTTAAAGGTAACAATTTTTAGAGGGAATGTTGATTCAAGAATAAAAAAGCTAATGACCGGCGAAGTTGATGCAACAATTTTAGCATATGCGGGTCTGAAAAGGCTTGGAGCGTTTAATCCGGAATATTGCCATTTGATAGAATATTCACAGATGTTACCGTGTGTAGGGCAGGGAGTCATTGCAATTGAGATACGACAGGATGATAATGCTATGCTTGAGATAGGTAGCCGCATTAATCATCTTCCTACCTTTGAACTAATAAAACCCGAAAGAGCATTTTTAGAATATCTAGATGCTAATTGCCGTACACCGATTGCTGCTTATTCAAAATATCTAGATGCGGATAATATACAAACCGATTTCATGCTCGGTAATCTCGCCGGCAGTAAAACAATCTTCCACACCGAAGTCACCGATATAAATACCTCAAAAGAAGCGGGCATAAAAGTTGCCAAAATGATATTGAACCAACTGGATAAATAGATATTTTGGGAGTATACCCCTTAAATATCTAAATTTGAAAAGATTGATTTTATATTTCACAATAATGCATTTGAAGTTAAAAATTGCTTCTTCTATACAAATAATTAATCACTTTTTAATCGAGGAATATATGAAAACAATTTTACTTGTAGTACTACTTAGTTCTCAATATATGGGTGATAACAGTAATACATTAGGCATTAGAACGACATTAAGCGAAGGTTATGAGAAAGAAGGCTTTACGGTTGAGAATGTTGGGATAAATATTGAAGAATTAGAGAATGCTCAAATAAATACTAATCAAGCAAAAAAGCAAGTCATTTTTATAGGTGCAGGGCTTGATGGGATCAAAGGATTTGATATCTTAAAATCGACAAAAAATAATAGTAAATTTATTTGGAGCGGCCATCAGCTACCAACGGAAGTAAAGGATGATTTAGAAGTTTTAGATACGATATCCTTGTCTTTTTATGCTTTAAACGAAGAACAAAAGAAATACATTAAGCAAGCGAATCCTGAAATTAAATTAATAGAAACTATAGGCATACCTCATAACCTTACAAAAGAAGAATGTATAAAAGATTACAATGATTTAAAAAATGCCGAAAAGATTCCTTCTTCTCATAAAGGCTATATAATTACATGTTTAGCAGGTGATACACCGGATGCACAAGGAAATATAAAATTTTATACAGAAAATGAAGCATATGAGTTAGGAAAGCATTTAGCTAAAATTGCAAAAGATCAAAATATGATACTTTTAGCAACTAACGGTCATAGAACAGGTCAATATAATCCGGAAACTAAAGAAAAACTTTCGGTACATAAAAAAGAAGATCAATTGGATAAAGTTAGTCAAAAATTCTTAGAAGAAGTTAAATCAGAAGGAATAGCCCAATATTTGAAAATTTTGTATTTGGAGTAAAAACTATATTTAACGGGTATTTAGGGGTGGCTTTAGAAAATCAACAAAGCATAGTAATTATTCCGGACGAATCTTCAAGCCAAGTGACCGTAGGTACAAATTTATTACTGGGGCAGGTATATATCAAACCGGTCATGCCTCCATATTGCAGTTACGCCTATTAAAAAGCTATACGTTCAATAAGATGTAGAAGTCAAGATTTAATCTTACAGACATTATAAAAATTAT
>NZ_MXAX01000063.1:0-2958 GCF_019249195.1 Rickettsia sp. TH2014
TTATTGAACGTATAGCTTTTTAATAGGCATAACTGCAATATGGAGGCATGACCGAAAAGAGCAAGGAGTCCATAAGACGAGGAGCGGAGCGTATAATTAACGTAGCACATCCGAGGGCTTACAAAGGCGACACAGCCAATTTTGCAAGTGGGACGAGTATATCATTAACGTAATTTTAAGGATGATAAGCCTATAAGAGCAAATATAACTGAAATAATCCAAAATCTTATTACGACTTTTGATTCTGCCCAACCGTGTTTTTCAAAATGATGATGAAGCGGCGCCATTTTAAATATTCTTTTTCCTTTAGTAGCTTTAAAATAATATACCTGTAAAATTACGGATGCAGTTTCAATAACAAACAAGCCGCCGACAATAGCTAAAACTATTTCGTGCTTAGTAATGACACTAATAATGCCAAGTACACCACCAAGACTTAGACTACCGGTATCGCCCATAAAAACTTCTGCCGGTTGTGCATTAAACCACAAAAATCCAAGACAGCTACCGACTAACCCCGCACATAGAACCGTTAACTCTCCGGTATTCGGTATATAGGTTATTTGCAAATAATTTGAGTAAATTAGATTTCCTACTAAATAACTTATTAAAGCAAAAGAACCGGCAGTAAAAGCAATAGGAACGGTAGCAAGACCATCAAGCCCATCCGTTAGATTCACGGCATTAGAAGAGCCGACTATAACAAATATAGCAAAAACTATATAAAAATAACCAAGATCCAAACTTAAATTTTTAAAAAACGGTACGTGAAGTAAATGACTTGGATTTTTATCTAGATATTCTAGTAAAACATATATCATTAAGCTAATAATTCCTTGCAGTAAAAGCTTACTTTTTCCCCTTACCCCGTAATGATTATTCTTAGTTACCTTAGCATAATCATCCATAAATCCTATAATACCAAAGCTAATAAAACCAAATAACGTAATCCAAATATATTTATTAGTTAAATCAGCAAGTAATAAAGTAGAAAGACAACTAGACAAAATAATCATAATGCCTCCCATTGTCGGAGTACCTGCTTTTGTTTGATGCGATTCAGGTCCGTCTGAGCGTATAGGCTGACCGTTTTTTTGAAGAGAACGCAGAAATTTTATTAATATCGGACCCGTGATAAAGCTAAGGCTTAGAGTTATAATAATAGCAAGACCGCTACGAAAAGTAATATAGTGAAATAAATTAGCTATATGTGAATTATGAATGTGAGGAAGTAAAAGATTATATAACATTTGTAGATTTAAATTAAAAAGTATATTTTGATGTTGTTCTTATTGCATAAAATCGTCATGAGCTACGCAGCCATAGGCTGCGTGGCAATCCCATGAAGTAATAACAAACTCCTGAGATTGCCGCGTCGAAACTATGTTTCTCCTCGCAATGACGTTAAAACTAAGCCGCACAACATTAAAAATATCCTAATGTATTTATTTATAATAATCAACAATCTTATCAAGTTTTATACCTCTTGAACCTTTTATTAAGATACGCTCATTACCTTCAAATAAATCCGTGATATGCGTAATTAATTCATCAACATTTTCAAAGTATTTTTTAGCTATTTTGGGAGGTAGTAAATCATAAATATATTTAGTATTTACTCCTACTAAATAAACTTTAGAACAACCGGCATCTAATATATAAGGTACTAGCTCCTCATGTAACCGTTTAGAATTTTCCCCAAGCTCCAGCATATCGCCTATTATAGCAGTTTTATTTTCAGCAGGTACTTGTTTTAAATATTCTAATGCAGCTTTCATTGACTGCGGGCTTGCATTATAGTAATCACAAATTATACGAGAGTTTTGTATATTGATAATTTCCCCTCTTCCCTTGTTAGGAGGAATATTTGCCAAGTGATTTGCAGCTATCTCTATATCTTTACCTAATATATCGATAATTAAAAGTATAGCTGTATAATTTTCGGCAAAATGCCTAGGAATGAACGGTATAGTTACACTTAAAGACTTATTATTTATCTTATACTTTAAATAAACTTGCTCTCCTAGGTTCTCATATAAAACTAATTGTGCAGGCGTATTATGCGATATGCCGAAGTTATATACCCTATTAATAGAGAGATTTTTTAATATCGATAATATTTTGTTATAGCAATTAGTATCGGCATTAATAACAGCAATATCATTCTTGCTAAAATTTTCAAAAATCTCACATTTAGCTTCAGCTATTTCTTCGAGCGAGTTAAAAAATTCTAAATGAGTCTCCGAAATATTGGTAATCATAGCAATATTCGGCTTTAATATTTGAACTAGCTCCCTTATTTCGCCTTTATGATTCATGCCAAGCTCAAAAATGGCATATTCCATATCATCAGCCATTGATGCAAGATTAATGAGTAACCCCAAATGGTTATTAAAGTTACCTCGACTCGCAAAAACTAGAGAATCATGTTGCAATAATATCTTCAGTGCTTCTTTAGTAGAGGTTTTACCGACACTACCGGTGATAGCTATAAATTTAGCTTTTGAATTCTCTCGTTTATATAAAGCCATTTTTTGTAGAGTCTCAAAACCATCATCAACTAGGATAATTTTATCTTTATCATTTATCTCTACTTGCTTACTAACAATTACGGCTGCCGCTCCTTTATCTATTGCATCTAGAACATAATCGTGACCGTCTCTATTACCTTGAAGTGCTATAAATAAATCACCTTTTTTAACATCCTTGGAGTTAAATTGCACTTCATTACAATTGATAGAATTAGAGATTGTTATAGCTAGTGCTTTACTTAGCGTTTCAGAGTTCCAAATCATATGTTTTTGTTGTGTATTTTTATTATCATTACAAGAAAGGTTTGCTTGCATAGATACCAAAACCGTCATTGCGAGGAGACCTTGTTGCGTAGATATAAAAAAAAGTAGCTGCGAACTAAGAAAAGTAGTAAATTGACAAAAAACTTAACCACAAGTGTGTATG
>NZ_MXAX01000064.1:0-812 GCF_019249195.1 Rickettsia sp. TH2014
GGGTGAGTCAGGTTTAAAGGAAGAAGTAGAGGAGGTAATGCACAAGAAAGCATTAGTGATCGAGGAGTTGATGCAAAAATTAACAGGTGAGCTAGAAGAATATAGCAGCGAATTACTAGGCTAGAGAGAGGATATTATGAGTAAGCACCGCAACAAGATAGATAAAGTACTTAGAGTATGGATAGCGACAATATCAGTATTAACAGCAGCAAGTGAAGTGCAGGCGAGTAGCAGCCTTGTCGATAGCTTGCCTGAATTAGATAGAAGAACGTTACTCAGAGGTATTAGAAAGCCAAAGAGCCCTGGTAAGTTACCAAGCAAATACGTAGTAAATCATGAGGGAATACAGAACAAAGAGCAGACTCAGCATGAATTTAATTATGGCGATGATGCAGTAGATTTAATATGGGACGACTCTGAGAGTAGTACTGCGTTATATGGGCGGGATCAATCAGGCGTGGAATTAGAAGCAAGCAAACACGTTAAATCTATAGAAGAATGGTCTTATGATGATGACGATGATCTCGTTGTAAAAGCTTTATCATATTATCCTGAACAGCTAGGAGCGACGAGTCATTTATCAGAGATGATCGCAGATACTTGCGAGGAAGCAGATTCTGTATTAGCCAATGAAATTCCTGTGAGTGTGCCTAGAGGTATTAGTGACGAGGAATTAGGGCTAAATTATCGTGAGTTTGAAGTTATACAGGATTTAGAAGAACAGGCAGAGCATACTGATATTCAAGATACAGCTCTTAGTATCGGGCAGGAAGTAGCACAACTATCCGATTTAGAGGTAGGTAATGTTTCAT
>NZ_MXAX01000065.1:0-3496 GCF_019249195.1 Rickettsia sp. TH2014
AAACTGCAATACGGAGGCACGACCTAATTTTTTATCTAGTGCTTTATACATTCATTAATAACATAAGTAAAGAATATTTAATCAAATTGATAAAATTTTTACTATTAAGCTCTATCTGTGATTTAAAAACCATGGCGTTTAAAACGAAATTTACTAAATAATTAAATGATTTTCTTAGTTTTGATGCTCTGACATTTTCTTATGATATAAGGCACCAAAGTCTATAGGATCAATCATTAAAGGCTGGAATCCTGCATCTTGAGTGCAGCTAGCTATAATTTTTCTAGCAAATGGAAATATCATTGCTGGACAATGAACAGATAATAAAATCGGATGTTGTTCAGAATCAATATTAATTAAATTAAATACCCCGGCATATTTTAATTCTATCTGAAATAATTTATATTTTTCATTTCTTGCAGTTGCTTCGATATTTAATTCTACTTCATAGAAATTTTCTTCCGATAAATTAGTAATATTTATATCTAGAGATAAATCAATTTGAGGGCGTTGTTCTAAAGCCGCAAGAGAAGACGGGGCAGAAGGGTTCTCAAGAGATAAATCTTTTATATATTGTGCATTAACGGAAATATGTGGCATTGCCTCATTAGTATCAGTGTTTATTGTACTCATAAAAATCCTTATTAAAAATTTAATATAATTTTTTAGAGCCTATTCACGATTTTATTTTGATTGATAATTAAACAGGTTTTTAAGCGAAAATTAATAAGATTTTTGTAGGGATAGTATTCTTATTTCAAAAAAATCTTATAATTTGCGGCTAAAAAGATTTTAATTAGCTTTAAAATTAAGATCGTGAACAGGTTCTTACATAAAAAAGTTATGTTAACGGTAAAGTTACGCCTATTTGTTTCATATATTTTCCTTGTCGATCGGCATATGAAGTATCACAAACTTGATCACTTCTTAAAAATAAAAACTGACAAGCTCCTTCATTTGCATATATTTTAGCAGGTAATGGAGTAGTATTAGAAAACTCTAAAGTTACATGTCCTTCCCACTCCGGTTCTAACGGAGTCACATTTACTATTATACCGCATCTTGCATAAGTGGACTTGCCGACACAAATAACTAATACATCACGCGGTATTTTAAAATATTCTATAGTTCTGCCAAGGGCAAAACTATTAGGTGGGATAATACACACATCTACTTCTCTATCAACTAAATTATATTCACTGAAATTTTTTGGATCAACCGTAGTAGAATTTATATTGGTGAATATTTTAAATTCATTAGATACTCTAGCATCATAGCCGTAAGAAGATAAGCCGTAAGAAATAATCTTTTCTTTATTATGAACTCTTACCTGCTTTTCCGCAAAGGGTCTTATCATACTTTGATTTATAACAGCTTCTTTTATCCACTTATCTGACATTATAGCCATAATCAAAACTTAATTTAATTAATAAACTAATGATTATAACTCATAATTATTTACAATACAAAATTTTTCTTTAGAACTATAAGTCTGAGGCTGCTTGAATAATGATAGTGATAATAATACAACATTGTATACTTTAAATTAAATTATTACAAATTAAAATAGTTTTTTATTGTCAATTGTGAAAAGTATTATTATATTCTAGCGTAGTTGATTTATATTTATTAATACTAAAAATTTATTTTGTATAGTAAATTTTATTATTTAAGTTTATAGGGACTTTATTAAAGTGAAAAAATTATTATTAGCTGCAGGTATTATTTGTCTTGCATCGGCTGGTCTTGCCGAAGAAAATCCAACACCTGTTATTTCTAATTCTGATACTGAAATAAAATTAGAAGGATTTTATTTATTTGAAAGCGGTTATATTAAACAGGATCATTTAATTTTATTTGATAAGAATGTAACTGATAACAGAAAAAAGCTAGGGTTTTACACGGAAGCAGCGTTTGCGGCAACTATTTCTAAAACTATCAATGATGTAATAGCAGGTGCTAAAATAGTGCTCCAACCTACTACAAGAGCAAAAACCTCTGCAAGTTATAACGGATCACATATCTTTATTGAAACTAGTTACGGTAAAGTAGAATTAGGCTCTCCTGTCGACGCAAGTGCTAAATTGCGTGTTACCGGCTCTCAAGTAACCGCAGGTACCGGAGGATGGTATAGATATGCTCTACTTGATGGTCAATATATGAGATATAACGGTTTAAAACCGGATTTCGATACTAGTGCTAGCTTTTATCTTGAATCATACTCGAACTCTTTTGATCAAATGAATGAAAAAACTGAAAAAGCTAGAAGGGCGAACTTTTTTACTCCTAAAATGAAAGGTTTCCAAGCTGGTATCTCTTATACTCCCGATACTGCTAATACGGGCGGTAACAAAGATATAAATAATTTAACGCTTGAGAGCTCAGGAAGAAACGGAGTTAGTGTTTCTAGAACCGGAATAAAGATAGTTTCCTTAGGAAACGGTGAAGCCATGACTATAAATCAGAATATTAGAGATGCTTTTTCTGCCGGCTTAACTTATGAACATGAAATTAGCGAAGATGCAGACTTAAAATTATCCGTTACCGGAGAGTATGGTAAACCTGCTCGTCGTCTTGTTCATACTAAAATAGACGGAACTACAACCCAAGTGCTTAATACTTATAAGCTTTCTAATTTAAAAGCATATAATCTTGGAGCCGTATATACTTATGGTAATTTCTCTTGCGGAGCTTCTTACGGTAATTTAGGTAAAAGCTTAACCACTAAGGAATATTATAAAGTCGGTCGTGATACCTATTATTACAATGGAGCAGTTGCTTATGGACAAGGTCCTATAAAAACAAGTCTTGAATATCTTAAAACTTCAAGATATAAAAACACCGTCGATGCTGTGAGTCTCGCTACTGAGTATAAGATCATGCCTGGTTTATTACCATATGCTGAAATTTCTCATTTCCAAGCTAAAGGTAAACCTGTATATTACCCTGAAACACCTAGTAAAACAACACGAGGTACTGTTGGTCTTATAGGTACAAAACTTAAGTTTTAATTATTTACAAATTAAGTTCCATCACTACGCTTAGAGTAATCTTATGTATAGTACTGGATAATTTTTAAAAAGCCCTCTATGTCATCCTTGCGAAAGCAGGGATCCAAGCTAAAAAATCTTGATTTTAAAGATTTTTTAGGTTTTACTGGATTCCAGCTTTTGGGAGTTGTTGCATGACCTTCAAAACTCGCTCAATGTCATTCCTTCGTAGACCGGTAAAACCCACTGTGTCACCCCGTGGCCTGGCCACGGGGTCCATAAAAACAATAAAAAATACTAATAATTTTAATATTTTAACTAGATCCCGTGGTCAAGCCACGGGATGACAGGGGTGAAATTGATCTGCACAACAATGCCACGCGGAGATGACATAGAGTAAAAACTTTCTGGTACTATAAATCCTACGCCTTAATTATTAATCAAACTATCAACAAATTATAGTTGTAGAAGTCAAGATTTAATCTTACAGACATTATAAAAATTAT
>NZ_MXAX01000066.1:0-3128 GCF_019249195.1 Rickettsia sp. TH2014
AACTACCATCTGCACTAAATAGTACATTACTAGTAAGCATGCTACTCGCTGTAACATTAGCTCCGGCATTAGCTACCTCTATAGTCTGAGCATTTGCTGCAGGAATGCTACTCGCTCCAGCCCCACTAAACTTTAGCTTAGTAAGCATATTAGTAGCACCAATAGTGCCAGTAACAGTACCTGCACCTAAAAACTCTAATGTCCCTGCGGAAGAAGTACTACTATCAACGTTACCTGTAATAGTCTTATCATCTGCTAAGGTAACAGTCCCATTATTACCCGCGAAATCTATATTACCTGTTATTCCGCCCTTTGATATTAAAGTGCCGTTACTGCTAAAGCTTACCGCAGATGTTAGTAAAGCTGTTGCTGTAATTGGACCAATACCGCCAATATCCACATTACCTGCATATAGTGCTCCTATACTTGCAGCTGCACCTTGATTAAAGTTTACTTGCTTTAGTTTTTTATCAGCAGCTCCTACTGCCCCTACGTCACCAGCTCCTATCGTAATAGTACCTGTATTATCTGTGCTAGTTGTAATACTGCCATTGACTCCCTTATCTGCTACTAAACTACCATCTGCACTAAATAGTACATTACCTTCTAATAGATTATATGCTGTAAATGTTCTATCTGACGTTCCACTATTAGTTAGTACTAGCGTTGCATTACTACCACCAAAATTAATAGCAGCATTATTATCTAATAAATCTATGTCACTCTCTACTGCATCAATAGTAAAACTCTTATCGTCTGCTATATTTATGGTGTTTATAGTTAAAACACTCGGCATATAAGTTGTAACATTGTTATTTACATTTAATATTGCATTAGCGACATTAGATACCGAGCTAGGATTAAATATTGTGTTATCTCCGCTTAAGATTAATGTCCCTGAATCACCGAAATCAAAACTAGGTGTTAAATTCATGTCAGATCCCGATAACGTCAATGACTTATCTGGTGCAATGATGAATGTATTGTTATCAACCCTAGTAATACCACTACTTGTTAGTGTTACATTTTCATTGATAATAATTTTTCTTCTCCCGCCATTAGATTGGCCAAAAATACTATCAATAGTAACAGGAGCATTTATGATTAATGTTGATGAGTAATAAAATCCTATGTTAGATAATCCGCTATAATCATTAGCTTGTGGATTATCATCTACACCGGCCGCTCCTGAGAGAGTTACTTTTTCACCGCCTCCATAAATATTCAATGTTTTAAGCTGAGAATTGCCTGCTATTGACCCTATGGTTAATTCGATACCACCGGATGAATATCGCCCTAGTGCAGTCATATTATTATCAAGCCGTATAGCACCTATTGTTCTTGATGCGTTCGCGGTAAGTGATATATTATCCGCTCCAACTACTACAGTATTGCCGTCTGCAAATGGTGGATTCCAATTTGTCGTCGTATCCGATAATGATGCATCTCCGGTCATGGTACTAATACCGGCTGCAAAAGATAAACTTGATGTTGTGAGTAGATGGATTGCCCATATTAATTTCTTAAGCATGTATCTATATCCTTAAATTATTATGAATCTGTACGGTATTACATCTCTGAGAGAAATTGACTTATCTCTCCAGTAAAAACAACCTCATTATTCTCAGAACTATATGACCAAGATAGAGAATTATAACCACTATTCTTCCATGTTAATTGCTCTTTCTCATTATCATAGCTACCTGCTGTGACCCACGTTATACTTGGTGCTTCTCCATCAGATTTATGTAGTTCTAATGCTGTTGTTTGTCCTACTATTCCCTGATCTAATAAGATTGCTTGATCTTTAAAACTATAACTACTATTTTGTAACCCGTTGTCTAATAATGCCTGTAATGGTTTTAAATTAGTTACTTTACAATTATTAGCTTCTATATTTGATAAGTTCACTGTCGATGAAACAAAGTTAATACTATCCAAAATAGTATTACTAACCTGTAATGTTTTTATATTAGTTAATGTTGATAAAGATGTGAAACCATCTGTCTCTGTAAGACTTAAATTAGATATGTCTAATCCTTCTAAATTTATAGGCAAGCTACTTATACTACTGGTAGTTAGATACTTTGCACTTAAGGTTTTGAGTTTCGTACATGATTTTAATGGATCTAAATTATCTATAATATTATAGCTTATTATTAATTCTTCTAGGTTTGTTGCGTATTCTAATCCTGTTAAATCTTTTACCCCTTGATCAAAAACATTAATATTAGTTATGCTTGCCATCTCTTCTTGTGTTATAGATTCTGTATCATTTTTCTTCAATATTCTATGAATCATCCTACTTAGCTTCTTATCTAGTATACTGACTAGATTATCAACTTCTTCCATAAACCCTACTTATATTTTATATTCACAAACCATTTAGTGTGGTGCACTAATAAACTGTGAGAGTAAATAATTTATTATATTTTTAATATAGGATGAATTACTAATTACACAAAAATATCACGCTCTTAACGGCTTTGTTCGGAAGGGTATCAGAATGCATTCCGCTAACGATTATTTATCACCAGTAAAATACGAAGAAATACAAAATTGTGCTTAAACAACTGTCCGGAAAAGTGTTGACAGAACAGATACCAAGAGTATACTTAAAGGTATTAACACTGAAGACACAAGTGCAAAGAATATGATAATGATAAATGAGTTAAGTGATATAACGACAGGTTGTCTTAAGAAGCTACAAGCAATTAGACAAGATTTAACATCTGCGTACATAGTAAGTCAGCATATTATCATTAATGAGGATGATAAATATGAATTTAAGTCTGAAAAGGAAGTAAGGGCAGAAAATAAACAACACTTAGATCTTGATAAGGCACAGAGGGAGGAAGAAAAATATTAAAAGATATTCTTGAAACCATATCTTTCCAGAAAACAGTTAAGGACAAGGAGCAGCATAATCAGAAATCAGCTTTAAAAACCGATACATCAAAAAGTACGAAAATATTTTTGTTAAAATAAAGAATTTAATAAAAAAACTAATTAGTCGTTTATATCCTAAAGAAAAGGAAATAACTGTATCTTCAGAAACCAGCAATAACCATGTAGACCTAATGGAGCAAAACATAAAATATATGGTCATGCCTCCATATTGCAGTTAT
>NZ_MXAX01000067.1:0-14529 GCF_019249195.1 Rickettsia sp. TH2014
CTGTAAGATTAAATCTTGACTTCTACAGGTCAATTTCAAAAATTGGCTACGTAGTTCTACAAGTTCTGTGGTACTCACGTATTAAGTATACGCTSCGTTCCTCGYCTTGYRRACTCCTTGCTCTTTTTGAAATTGACCTTCGTCTACCGATTTTTCACTTACTCAATACGTCATGAGCTAAGCGACTAAAAGGAGCGTGGCAATCTCATGAAGTAGTATAAAACTCCTGAGATTGCTTCGTCAATTATTTTATAATTTCCTCTCAATGACGAAAAAGTCGAGCCACGCAAGCAAACCTACTAAATTCCTAAAGTATCTCTATAAAGCTCAAGCATAGCATCCTGCTCGGCAAGTTTATCTTTATCCAATTTCTTTAGTTTCAATATAGATTTCATAGCTTTAACATCAAATCCATGTGAAGAAGCATCTTGGAAAATATCTTTTACTTCTTGAGATAAATCAGCTTTTTCTTGTTCTAATCTTTCTATTTTGCTTATATATTGCTCTAATTGTTCTTTTACTACTACTTCTGACATAAAAAATCGTTTAACCTTTTTGAATTTACTATATAATACAAATATACTGCTTATCTTTCAAGAATTGTTCTTTCATTTTATCAAGGATTCGCATTCTCGCCTATTAAGTATAGGCCGCGGGTGTTCACCTCTCAAAATAAAATGAGGGTTCTTGAGATACAAGCAGTATATAACTTTTATTCAACGAAATATTAATAATGCAAATTTATCCTTTAAGACTTTTACCTAATAAAATCGATTTTGATTTTATGAATTTTAAAAAAGTCAGTTACAGTTTCTCAATTATTTTATCACTCATTAGCTTTATTTGGATCGGTATATATAAATTTAATTTCGGTATTGATTTTGCCGGCGGTATAGTTATTGAAGTAAGGCTTGATCAAGCTCCTGATTTGCCAAAAATGCGGGAGGTTCTAGGCGAGCTTGGAATAGGTGAGGTGGTGCTACAAAATTTTGGTAGTGAACGTGATCTATCGATTAGATTCGGTAGTAGTAGCGAAGAAAACCTCATGAAAAATATTGAGTTAATTAAAGCATCTTTGCAAAGTAATTTTCCGTATAAGTTTGAATATCGTAAGGTAGATCTTGTCGGTCCGCAAGTCGGTAGGCAGCTAATAGAAGCGGGGGCTATGGCGATGCTATTCTCTTTCTTAGCTATTATGGTTTATATTTGGGTGCGTTTTGAGTGGTATTTTGGTCTTGGTATACTTATCGCCTTAGTGCATGACGTAATACTCGCCCTTGGTTTTATGAGTATAACTAAGCTTGATTTTAACTTAAGCACTATTGCCGCAGTGTTAACTATTATAGGTTATTCCGTTAATGATTCGGTAGTAATATATGATAGGATTAGAGAAAATTTACGTAAATATCATAAAAAAAATATCACGGAAATTATAAATTTAAGTATCAATGAGACTTTATCAAGAACTATTTTAACAGTAATTACTACGCTACTTGCCAACTTAGTCCTTATTCTTTTTGGTGGTGAGGCAATCCGTAGTTTTAGCGTTCTTGTATTTTTTGGGATAATAGCCGGTACTTATTCATCAATTTTTATCTCCGCCCCAATACTTACAATGTTTGCTAATAGGAAGTTTAATAAGAAAGTAATAGAAAGGTAATGAATCGTTATTGCGAGGAAAAATTGAAAATTTCGACGAAGCAATCTCAGGAATATTTGACGAGATTGCCACGTCAAGGCTTCGCCTTTCCTCGCAATGACGTTTTTAAGCCATAACGAGAATAGTTTATGCTAAAAGAAGAAGACAAAATTTTTACTAACCTACATGGGCAGCAAAGCCATGATTTGAAATCTAGCAAGAAGCGAGGAGATTGGGATAATACTAAAGCGTTGCTTGATAAAGGTAGAGACTTCATTATTGAAGAGGTCAAGCAATCAGGGCTTAGAGGGCGAGGAGGAGCGGGATTTTCTACCGGTATGAAATGGTCGTTTATGCCCAAAAATTCAGAGAAGCCTTGCTATTTAGTAGTAAATGCCGACGAGTCTGAGCCTGGTACTTGTAAGGACCGTGATATATTAAGGTTTGAGCCGCACAAATTAATAGAAGGTTGCTTGCTTGCAAGCTTTGCTATAGGAGCGAATGATTGCTACATCTATATTAGAGGTGAGTTTTATAATGAAGCTTCTAATATTCAGCGTGCCTTAGATGAAGCTTATAAAGACGGGTTAATAGGAAAGAATGCTTGTGGGTCTAGCTTCGATTGTAATATTTATTTACATCGTGGGGCAGGGGCTTATATTTGCGGTGAGGAAACTGCATTACTTGAAAGCTTAGAGGGTAAAAAAGGCATGCCTCGCTTAAAGCCGCCTTTTCCTGCCGGATTTGGGCTATATGGCTGCCCGACTACTATAAATAATGTTGAGTCTATTGCAGTAGTGCCGACCATTTTAAGACGAGGGGCTAATTGGTTTGCTTCTATCGGTAAGCCTAACAATACCGGTACTAAGATTTTTTGCATATCGGGGCATGTTAATAAGCCTTGCAATGTTGAAGAGGCAATGGGAATTTCGTTAAAAGAATTGATTGAGAAATATGCCGGCGGTGTTCGAGATGGTTGGGATAATCTTAAAGCTATAATTCCGGGTGGTTCTTCGGTGCCTTTACTTCCTAAGTCACTATGTGAAGTGGATATGGATTTTGATAGTTTAAGAACCGCAGGTTCCGGACTTGGTACAGGTGGTATTATAGTTATGGATAAATCTACTGACATTATTTATGCAATAGCAAGGCTTAGTAAATTTTATATGCACGAATCATGTGGGCAATGCACTCCTTGCCGTGAAGGTACGGGCTGGATGTGGCGAGTTATGATGCGGCTAGTTAAAGGTAATGCCCAAAAATCCGAGATAGACGAACTCCTTAACGTTACAAAAGAAATAGAGGGGCATACTATTTGTGCCTTAGGTGATGCGGCAGCTTGGCCGATCCAAGGGCTGATACGCCATTTTAGAAGCGAGATTGAGGAAAGGATAAAGGGGTGGTCCAGTGCTATATGAACGTTCAAGATGTCATTCCTGCGGAAGCAGGAATCCACAAAATAACCAATTTTAATGTTAGTACAATAATTATATATTTTACTAGATTTCTGCTTCCGCAGGAATGACATCCACTCATAAAAAAGAAATAAATTATGCAAACAGATAATACAAAATCAAACACTAATAAAACAGCTAAGCAAGAGTGGGGGTCTTTTGCTTTTGTAATATGTATAGCTTTACTTATTAGAATACTTATTATGGAGCCATTTACCGTTCCGACCGGTTCTATGAAAGCAACCATACTTGAGAATGACTATATATTTTCTACGAAATATAGTTACGGTTATAGTAATTATTCTTTATCTTTCTTTGATTTCATAAATCTTTTTAAAGGACGAATATTTGCACGCGAACCGGAACGTGGTGATATTATAGTTTTTCGTCCGCCTAATAATATGAGCCTTAGATATATAAAACGTTTGATAGGGCTACCGGGTGATAAGGTACAATTAATTGATGATGTGATATATATCAATGATAAAAAAATAGAACGCACGGAAGTTGGAACTTATATTAGCGAAGAAGGAATAAAATATTTGAAGTTTAAAGAAACGCTGCCAAACGGTAGAACGTATTTTTCTTATAAGCTTGCTCCTATTTTCGACGTTATATATAATGATAGATACGGTAATACGGATGTTTTTTATGTACCTGAAGGAAAATATTTCTTTTTAGGGGATAATAGAGATCAGTCAAATGATAGTAGAGTAAATCTTGGATTTGTACCGTTTGAAAATTTTATTGCTAAAGCACAATTTATTTGGTTCTCAACAAAAATAACTTGGTGGGATAATGATATAGGAGTTATTAATCTAGTACTAAAGTTAAAGCCATGGATTGAATCTGTCAGGGTTAATAGAATTTTTAAAAATCTTTATAACACGGATGAGTAATGGTAGCATTTGAGGAGTTAGAAAAATTACTAGGCTATAGTTTCAAAAATAAAGAGCTTTTAATAGAGGCGTTGAGTCATCCGTCTTTAAGGCAGCATTACGAATATAAGGATGATAAAGATTATGAACGTTTAGAGTTTCTAGGTGATGCTGTATTAAATTTAGTAATCACGGAAATTTTATTTAAGAATTTTGCAAATTATAATGAGGGAAATTTAGCTAAAATTAGATCATATTTAGTTTGTAAAGAAACAATATGTGTGGTTGGGACCAAGCTCACTTTAAAAGATTATATAATTATGACTCATGGGGAAGAAGTAGCAGGGGGGCGGGATAATCCTAATAATATAGAAAATGCTACAGAAGCTTTAATTGCAGCTATATATCTTGATAGTAATATTGAAACAACTCGCAATATTATCAGGAAATTATGGGCAGAATTTATAAAAATTCAGAATTTAACGGATTATGATCCAAAAACTGCTTTACAAGAATGGGCTCAAGCGAGTAGCCATCACCTACCTATATACCGTCTGATAAAAAGAGAAGGGGCAGCCCATTCATCAACTTTTACGGTGCTTGTGAAAGTAAAAGATTATGAACAAACAGGCACGGGGCATTCTATAAAAGAAGCAGAGAAAAACGCAGCACGAAGCTTATTGCATAGACTTAAAAATGATTAAGCAAGTTCAAAAAACAATTTCAGTTTGTATAATAGGACGACCAAATAGTGGGAAGTCGACTTTATTAAATAGAATAATCGGGGAGAAGCTTTCAATAGTTACCCCAAAAGTTCAAACAACCAGATCGATTATTACCGGTATTATTACTTTAAAGGACACGCAAGTAATTTTATACGACACGCCCGGTATATTTGAGCCGAAAGGGACGCTCGAAAAAGCGATGGTAAGATGTGCGTGGTCTAGTTTGTATAGTGCGGATTTAGTGCTGTTGATTATCGATAGTCTAAAACCGTTTGATGATGTAACGCATAATATTTTAGATAAGCTTCGCTCACTTAATATTGTTCCGGTATTTTTATTGAACAAAATAGACGTCGAATCAAAATATCTAAATGACATTAAAGCTTTTTTAACAGGAAATCATCCTGATGGTTTAGTTTTTCCTATCTCTGCGTTATCGGGCAAAAATATTGATGGAGTACTTGAATATATAACAAGTAAGGCAAAAATTTCTCCGTGGCTTTATGCGGAAGACGACATAACGGATTTACCGATGCGTTTTATTGCGGCAGAAATCACAAGAGAGCAGTTATTTTTTAATTTGCAGCAAGAACTCCCATATAAACTAACTGTACAAACCGAAAAATGGGAAGAGCTTAAAGACAAATCCGTAAAGATTAATCAAGTTGTAGTAGTTTCAAGAGAGAGCTATAAAACTATAATACTCGGTAAAAACGGCTCTAAAATCAAAGAGATAGGGGCAAAATCCCGAATGCAAATGGAGCGGTTTTTTGGCTTCCCTGTTCATTTATTTTTATTTATTAAGGTGCGTGAACTGTGGGAGAATAATCAGGAATTTTACCAGTATATGAAGATATAATCAATTTAAACGTCATTGCGAGGAGATGCGTAGCATCGACGCGGCAATCTTATGAAGTAGTATAAAATTCCTGAGATTGCTTCGTCGAATTACTTTGTAATTCTTCTCGCAATGACGATTTTAGAAAAATAAAATAATAATCATGATAGTACTTGGGATTGATCCGGCACTTGGGAGTCTTGGATGGGCAATAGTTGCACGACAGTCAACAAAATTGAAATATTTAGCTAGCGGTATTATTAAAACCAATAGCAAAGATGAAATACATAATAGACTTGCCTACATCAATAGCACGTTAGAAAAAGTAATATTAGAATATCAACCGAATATGGCAGCGATTGAAGAAACATTTGTTAATACTAATAGCGTGACTTCGTTAAAGCTCGGCTATGCTAGAGGTGCGACAATGTCGCTGTTCGGTAGGTATAATTTGGACATGCGGGAATTTAAACCAAATACGGTAAAAAAAACTGTAACCGGCTATGGTCATGCAGAAAAAGACCAAATTTTGCATATGATCAAGCTGTTACTGCCCGGTACTTCCTTAATTACTAATTCCGATGAAGCCGATGCCGTAGCGATTGCCTATACTTGTCATGTTATGAGGGTTAAATGAATCCTGTTATAATATTAGTTGCTCCTCAAATGGGCGAGAATATCGGTGCTACTGCAAGAGCAATGAAGAATTTCGGCTTAATTGAGCTTAGAATTGTAGCTCCAAGAGACGGCTGGCCAAATGAGGTGGCGCGTAGTAATGCAGTCGGAGCGGTTAATATTATAGATAATGCAAAAATTTATGATAGTCTTGAAGATTGTATTAAAGACCTCGAATATTTATATGCTACTACCTGCATTAAAAGGGCTATGAATAAAGATTATGTATTTTCACAAAATTTGCCTTTAGATTATCCAAATTCTGCAAAAGTCGGAATAATGTTCGGGAGGGAAAATAACGGGCTGAGTAATGAAGAAATCTCACTTGCCAATAAGATTATCACTATTAATACAACCGAATTTAGCTCATTAAATATTGCTCAAGCGGTTATTGTAATATGCTATGAATTGTTTCGTAATTCTACGCCTAGAGAAGATATTCATAACATTCAAAAATTAGCTACTAAAGAAGAAATGGAACATTTTTTAACAAATTTATTCAGTAAACTTGATAAAACCGGATTCTTTAAAGCTCCCGACAAAAAACCTGCTATGCAGCAAAATATCACTAATATATTTACACGTATCAATAGCCTCTCTTCCCCTGAAGTTCACACACTGCAAGGCATTATAAAGTCTTTGTATACGTAGATAGAACTTCAAAAATTGGCGTCGTCGTTCTACAAGAGCTGCGGTACTCACGTATTAAGTAACAGCTATCGTTCCTCGCCTTGTGAACTCCTTGCTCTTTTTGAAGTTGATCTTCGTCTACCAACTCTTTATTTACTTTATGTATATTTAGTAACTTCTTAAGTTCAGGAACATAATTTTTAATTCGGCTATGAATCTCATTAGCAAGTTTTTCATCATAGGTATGTGAGGTCATATTACGGTCAAGAAGCATCTGAATCCATAACTCTTCATCGTTTATAATACCTGCTGCGTAAGCTTCTTTAAAGACTTCTTTAGGATAGTTGAGAGTTATGCCCCTTTGAGCAAAATATTCTTTTAGAAATTTCCAAGCAAGCTCAAAAGTAAACTCAAATCTTCTAATCGTTGCATCAATATAAGCTCTATCTTCTGTTGTCGGTTTTAAATAGATATCTTCAAGCGTCATAAAAGCTTTACGAAATTTTTCAAGTTTAAGGTTTATTTTGACATATATTTTTTAATAAAGATTTAATAATTTTAGCTACTCTTTCTGCTTCATTTAAGGGTTTGTAGCTATATTCCTCCAGCATCGTTACTGACTCATCAAAAATTCTTGCTATTTTTTGTTCTACTAATTGCTTGATAAAAATCTTATGCTTTGAAGAATTAAAGTTTGGTGGGCAGAATATATAAAGAGGTTTACCGCTTGAAGCTGCTTCGCTGCACATTGAAATCGAGTCGGCTGTAGAGATTATATATTCTGCATTGGCAAGCATAGCTATATATGGATTATATACCTTTGATACTTCAAGATTTGGTACGTCAAATTTCGGGACTCGCCTGTGCTCACGTATTATTATACGCTCCGCAGGCTCGCCGCTTATTTGACTTTCAACTTTTGAAGTTTCTACGGTATAGTCTGTGCCTTCATTCGGGTCATAAGTAATTGTAGAAGCCGGCATATTATTTTTAATAATTGATTTTACGGCTTGCGGTGTACGTCTACTGAAACTAATGAAAAACGATATTTGTTGATTAGTATATATTTTATTTAATAATGAAGAAAATAAATTTGCTTCATTTTCGTTGAAATTAAATTTTTTATTATTCCCACCGATTATCACGGCAATAAATTGTTTAAGGTCAGGATAATGCTTTTGTAGCTCTAAGTTCGCTGCAGCGAACTTTTCGGTTACGTTGTTGATAGCTCCGTTGACGGGAATGATGTTTTTCTGCTCGGTGTCATCCCGTGGCTTGTCCACAGGATCCAGTGTAAAGCAAGATAAACCGAGCTTTTTGCATTTTTTATTACTGGATCCCGTGGACAAGCCACGGGATGACAAGCGACGGCAATCATGATAAGGCAGAATAACGGCATCAAACGCATCATAAGGTAAAGAGGGCTGCATTATTTGTATTAACTTTATACTTTCAAATTTATTTTTTAAATAAAATGCTAAAACTGCTGTTCTTCTGCCGGCGGTAATTATCATATCAGGTAAAGGTTTTGCCATAATATCTTGCAATAGCTCACTTTTTATATGAATAGGATAATATTTTAGTAAAAAATTCGGTAGCTTAGCTAAGCAATTATACTGCAGTTTAATTATAATGTATTCTTGCGTTAATTTTTCAGCAAGTGCAATAGCCTGATTTGTGTTACCTGTTCTATTATCAGCCAATACGTATATTTTCATTATAAATATTCTTTTAAAGGTAATGTTAATAAATCTGTTAGAGGTAGTGATTTATCGCAAGCATTGGCTATCTCTGGCATAATCGGAATTTGAGCGATTAAGGGTATATTATATTTTTGCGATAAATATCCGCCGCTATTACTTTCAAACATATAGCTCATATTCTCAATTATTCCCAAAATAGGTAAATTTAGTTTTTGATATAAATCTATGGAACGCACTACATCTATCTCCGATATTTTTTGCGGTATAGTTACTATTATCACGCCGTCTAAATGATAATTCTCTAGCATACTTAAATGAATATCACCAGTTCCCGGCGGCATATCAATAATTAGATAATCTAAATTATCCCATTTTGTTACTGATAATAATTGATAAATGGTCTTACTCGCCATAGGACCACGCCAAATAATTGCCGAATGATCTTTAACAAAAAAGCCTATAGAAATAACTTGGATATTTTTGTCTATTATAGGTATTATTCGTCCTTCTATTGTTTTCGGCACTTCGTTAATGCCGAATATATGCGGAATTGACGGACCGTAAATATCGGCATCTACTATCCCAACTCGGTAATTTTCTAGACTCAATTGCTGAGCAATAAGAGTCGATATTGTAGATTTTCCGACTCCGCCTTTACCTGACGCTACTAAGATAATTTTTTTTACGTTTTCTACAAAATGCTTTGGCTTTTGAGTTTTTTTCTCCATAGGTTTACTTTCGGTAAAAACAATTGTTATTTTATTTATTTCCGAAATTTCGTTAAGTTTGTTAATTGCCTTAAGTCTGATTTCTTCGGCTTCTAACTTGTCTTTACCTGATATATCTATAGAAAAACCTACATTATTCCCCTTAATTATAATATCCGATATAACTTTATTTAAAAAAGTACCGTCTTTAAATATAATATGCTGAAGTTTATCGATAATTTGCTTTTGGTGTAAATGCGCCATAATTAAATTTCCTTTTTAAGGCTGTTTAAGTTCGTAACTTGACGTTATATGCTATAATATATATAATCACATAATCTTTAAAATAATATAAAAAAGCAAATGCTTAGTAAAAAATATAGCTCGATTTTAAAAAAATCCCCATGGAAAGATTTTGATTCTGATAAAGAAGATAACATATTCACAAGACCGCGTAAAAATCAATTTAATTTTGATAAATTTCAATTCCAGTTTAATTTTAATAGCAAAACAATAATTTTAGCTGTTGTCGCAGTGATTGCTTTATGGCTTGCTTCGGGTATTTATGAAATAAAAGAAGGTGAAGAAGCAGCGGTAATAAGATTTGGGCGTTTTGTGCGTAAGGGCTACCCCGGGCTTAATTATCATTTGCCTGCCCCTTTTGAAAAGATAATAGTTGAGAAAGTTAAACAATCACGGCGAATTGAGATTGGTTATCGTACAAATAGCTCGGCACGTAGCGGTGGCGATAATACTAAAAATATCGCCGGTGAAAGTATAATGCTTACCGGTGATGAAAATATCGTTGCTTTAAATTGTGACGTAATGTGGCATATTAATAACCTTGAAAATTTTATTTTTAACGTACAAAGACCTGAAGAAACAGTAAAAGCAACAGTAGAAAGTGCTGTTAGAGAAGTAATAGGCAATACTCCTATTTCTTGGGTATTATCTGATCAAAAGCAAGAAATTACTTACAAAATAGAAAAATTAGCACAAAAGATACTGGATAGTTATAATGCCGGTGTTATGATTGAGAAAGTACAATTATTAAAAGCCGAACCGCCTGCCGAAGTAATAGACGCTTATAGAGACGTGCAAACTTCAAAAGCAGATAAAGAGAAAGAAATAAATCAAGCTCAAGCCTATAATAATAAGATTTTGCCGGAAGCTAGAGGAGCGGCCGCAAAGATTATACAAGAAGCAGAAGGTTATAGAGAAGAAGTTATATCAAAAGCAGAAGGTGATAGCCAAAGATTTAATGCTATTTATAAACAATATACTATAGGTAGGCAAGTAACTAGAGATAGGTTATATTTAGAAGTAGTCGAAGAGATATTAGGCGGTTCAAATAAAACTATTATTAATAGTGCGCTACTGCCGCACATGGCTATTAAGTAGGTATACTCGATGAACTTCAAAAATTAGCTACGTCGTTCTACAAGAGCTGCGATCCTCGCCTTGTGAACCCATTGCTCTTTTTGAAGTTGATCCTCGTCTACCAAGAGTCCTACTTTTTATTTTATCGAATGTCATCTAAACAACAAGGAATATTAAATTAAATGCAACAAAAGATTTATTATATAATTTTTACAATTATTTTCGGGCTGATACTGATTTCTAGCTCCTTATTTTCAGTTGATCAACGCCAATCTGCCGTGGTATTTCAGTTTGGTGAAGCAGTTAGAACTATAGAAAATCCAGGACTAAATATTAAAATCCCGTTTATTCAAAACGTTGAATTTTTTGATAAACGTCTTTTAGATGTTGAGGTTGAGGCAAAAGAATTAACGGCTGCTGACGGTAAGCGAGTTATTGTTGATGCTTATGCCAAATTCCAAATTAATAATCCGGTAATGTTTTATAAAACGGTACATGATTATCAAGGCGTGAAAATTAGGCTGACCCGTAACCTTGAATCATCTATGCGTAAGGTGATAGGTAAAATTTCGCTAAGTAGCCTTTTAAGTCAGGAGCGTAGTAACGTAATGTTAAATATTTTAAATCAAGTGGACGGCGAAGCCAAAAGTTTTGGTATTGACGTTGTAGATGTTAGAATTTTAAGAGCAGACTTACCGAAAGAAAATAGTGCAGCTATTTATCGCCGTATGCAAACGGCACGTGAAAAAGAAGCGACCCAAATTAGGGCAGAAGGGCAAGAAGAAAGTGTGCGTATTCGTTCAAAAGCAGATAAAGAAAGTAAAATAATACTTGCTAAAGCTTATCGAGATGCACAAATTATCAAAGGTGACGGCGATGAAAAAGCGGCAAAAATATATAATTCCGCTTATTCCGTCGATCCGGAATTTTATAAATTTTATAGATCACTTTTAGTATATAAAAATTCTTTAAAGAAAGAAGATACTAATTTTGTGATTTCACCGGATGCGGAAGTTTTAAAATACCTTAATTTAAATAAATAACCATAGTACCGGACATTTTTCATTCTATGTCATTCCCGCGTAGGCGGGAACCCAGTTAAGTAAACTTTACTTAACAAAATTATATAATAAAAAATCTTTAAAATTAAAGATTTTTTAGCCTGGATCCCCTCCTACGCGGGGGATGACATCGAGGGCTTCTTAAAAATTATCCGGTACTATACTAAATAACTCGTTTATCTACTTTATTATTTACTTGGAGCATATGGTTAATCTGAAAATAGTTCTTATTTTAATAGTTTTAATATCAAGTAACGTTGTTTTGGCAAAAGAAAATAGTAAGTCTTTAAAAGTAGCGAAGCAAGATGAGAATGAATTTATGGCAATAAATTCTGCTCCTTTAAAAGTAAGTGAAGCTGCCCGTTATAGCTTTGCTGATATAGTTGAGCCGTTAATTCCTGCAGTCGTTAATATTTCAACAATAGAATATGTTAATAGTAAGTCGGAAAATGCTGAGAAAGATCCGCTGCAAGAAAAAAAGCCTTTAGACTTCATTAATGATTTTTTAGAAAAGCTAAATATACCGCTGCATTTGGAAGAAATCGATCAAACTCCTAAAAGCATTCCGCTTGGCTCAGGGTTTATTATTGAGCCTAACGGTTTAATAGTGACAAACTATCATGTAATTGCAAATGTTGATAAAATTAATATAAAACTTGCAGACAATACCGAATTATCGGCTAAATTAATAGGTAGCGATACTAAAACTGATTTAGCGCTCTTAAAAATAGACAGTGAGGAACCATTGCCGTTTGTTGAGTTTGGAGATTCAAATGATGCAAGAGTAGGAGACTGGGTTATTGCAATCGGTAATCCATTCGGTAATCTAGGCGGTACGGTGACAAGCGGTATTATTTCCTCTAAAGGGCGGGATATTGATATAGATACGGATAATATAGTCGATAATTTTATTCAAACGGATGCTGCAATTAATAACGGTAATTCCGGCGGTCCTATGTTTAATTTGGATCAGAAAGTAATAGGCGTAAATACGGCAATTTTTTCACCGCTCGGTACTAATATAGGTATTGGTTTTGCAATACCGTCAAATACTGCAAAGCCCATAATCGAACGTCTTAAGAAAGATGGAAAAGTAAGTAGAGGACGCCTTGGAGTAACAATACAAGATTTAACCGAGGAAATTTCTGAAGGGTTAGGGCTTAAAGATACTAGGGGGGTGTTAGTAGCTAAAGTACAAGAAGATGGCCCAGGTGATAAAGCAGGAATTAAAACAGGTGATATAATAATAGAGTTTGCAGATATACCGGTTAAAAATACTAAAAAATTGCGTGTAATTATTGCAGATGCTCCTATGGATCAGGAAGTAAAAGTAAAAATACTTCGCGATAAAAAAGAGCTTGAATTACCTATTAAAATTACTTCAGATAATGAAGAAGTTACCAAAGATTCTACAGAAGAGACCAATAAAGAAGAAATAACAAACAAAGAAGAAAGTGATTTATCTATTACTAAAAATAATATTACTTTTAGTAATTTGACTGAAGAATTAAGACAACAATATAATATTCCGAGCGATAAAGCTGGAATAGTTATAACCAATATTGATGAAGAAGAAAGTAGCTTCAAAATTGGTGATCTGATAACCAATATTAATCAGGAAAGCATAGATGATATAAATAAGCTAGAAGAATTATATGAAAATGCTAAAAAATCAGATAAGCAAAATATTTTGCTTTTGATTGATAGGGGCGATACAAGTGTATTTGTGCCGTTGCAAGTTATATAGAGTGATTATCGTCATTGCGAGGAAATACGAAGCATTGACGAAGCAATCTAGTAAAAAAGTCTTGAGATTGCTTCAGCCACGTTGTGGCTTCGCAATGACGTTAAAAAGTCAAGCCATACAATAATAATACCTAAATAATTATGAATGAAAAAATAGCAATTTTAAGTGCATACAGTTTTGTTAATATAGAAGAACCGGCTAATTTGATACCGAAACTTTTGCTTATCGGTAAAAAAAAATATGTCAGAGGCACTATTTTATTAGCTAACGAAGGTTTTAACGGTTCTTTTTCGGGCTCATATGAAAATGTAAATCTTGTACTTGAAGAACTAATAAAACTAACCTATCCCAAAGATGTTAACGTTAAAATAAATTATAGCGATGTTCATCCTTTTCATAAGCTGAAAGTTAGATTTAAGAAAGAGATTGTAGCGATGAATGCCCCTGATTTGAATGTTGATCTATTTAAAGGCGAATATATAGAGCCGAAAGATTGGGATGAATTTATCACCAAACAAAATGTTATAGTAATAGATACTCGAAATGATTATGAAGTAGAGGTCGGTACATTTAAATCGGCAATTAATCCTAATACCAAAACATTTAAGCAGTTTCCCGCTTGGGTTCAGCAGAATCAAGAATTGCTCAAAGGTAAAAAAATTGCTATGGTTTGTACAGGCGGTATTAGGTGTGAAAAATCCACCAGCTTACTTAAAAGTATAGGCTATGAAGAGGTATATCATCTAAAAGGCGGGATACTGCAATATTTAGAAGATACACAAAATAAAAATAATTTATGGCAAGGTGAGTGTTTTGTCTTTGATGATAGGAGAGCAGTTGCGGATGACTTATCACCCGCAGAAGGGCATTGGTTACAGAGATAGAGGTTGTGGATACCTAATCGTCATTCCCGCAAGACCTTGTTGCATAGATACCAAAACCGTCATTCCTGCAAGACCTTGTTGCGTAGATATAAAAAAAAGTAGCTGCGAACTAAGAAAAGTAGTAAATCGACAAAAAACTTAACCACAAGTGTGTATGTCAAAGCTACAAAAAGTTTGCAACTGGAAAGAATATAACAGAAGTTTAAAG
>NZ_MXAX01000068.1:0-3811 GCF_019249195.1 Rickettsia sp. TH2014
ACTAAAGATCGTGCAAGGAGCGGCAAAGTTATTGAAAGTACCGAGTTAAGAAATGACTTTCATAGTTAGAATAATTGTGCTATAAAAGCTTTCAGATTTTTTGCAGTTTTGGTTAATAATGTACCGAGACTGGGGATTATAGGAACTTTTTATGAAACGATTAAATTCAAAATTTACAGACTCACAATATAAATTAATTTCTTCCACTCAAAAGAAATTTCGTTTGTATTATGCAATAATGCTAAAATATTATGAATCTCATAATAAGTTCATAGATGGTTTGCCAAAAATATCAGGTTCATTATTAACTAATATTGCTATTAAGTTGGATTTAGAGACCACAAGCATTACAATTCCTTCAGCTAGAGCAGTTAGGAATTATAAAATAAGAATCCTACAACATTTTAATATTTCTGCTGTTAAAAAAACCGATAAGACTGATAGGATTGATTTGCAGCTACATTTAAAAAATATAATAAGTTGTGAAGGAATATTTGAATATGAGGTACTACAGGAATATGCTCAGGATTTCATAGTTAAGCAAGGTATTTCTTCTATTAAGAAGTCTAGTATAAGTAGAATCGTAAAAAGCACTATATACCAATATGAAAAAGATTTATTCCAAACTATAGTTGATAGTTTGGGTATTGAAACAAAAGCTTATCTAGATGAACTATTAATTATTACAGATGGTATGTCTAAGATGAATCATCTTATGCGTTGGGTAAGAGGTTCGACAATAGAAAGCATAAAATCAGAAACTAAGAAATTAAGATTTTTAAAGCTTCTAGCATATCCAGAGATTGTAACAACTTTAACATCTAAGCACTTAAAACGCTATTATAGGAATATTGTCAATAAATACCCAAGTACCATAAAGGAGATGCCAAATGCTAGCAAATATGCTCAACTAATTATTTTTTGTTTCATGAGAAAAACTGATATTAATGATTCTCTTGTGGAAATTCTTCTAGATACAACTCAAAAAATTTTTATTGCTGGAGAAAACAAATCTAAAGCTAAATTTTCTAAATTGAAAGAAATTAAGAAAAATTATGATAATAGAAGAGTATTAAAGATTTTAGTAGATACTATATTAGGTAATGAAGAAGATTTGATTAATAAAGCTATATATCCGAAACTTCCAAAGAAAAAATTGTTAGACATTCAGCAACAATTGTCAACCAAGAAGCTGGTCAACAAATTTAGTGATTTATTATATTACAGTACTAGAGAATCTTTTGCTCGTTATTATAGGAAAGTTATTATTCCAATAATAGAAGTCTTAGAATTTGATTCTGTAAGTAGTAATAAGATTACAAATGTTATTAACTTAATTAAGGATAATATTAATAACAATAAGCGATATTATTATAGCAATCAAGTACTGGAGATAGAACAGACGGTACAAAAATCACATAGGGATAAGATATTTGATAAAAATAATAGAGTTAAAAAAATAGATTTAGAATTATGTGTATTAAATAAGTTAAGAAATAAACTTAGGAGTAAAGAAGTTTGGGTAAAGGGAGGTTATAAGTATCGTAATCCTGAAGAGGATTTACCACAGGATTTTGATCAAAATAAAGAAAAATATTTTAATATTCTGAGGCAACCACAAGACGCCGATACTTTTATCAATACACTAAAAGCAGAGTTAAAAAACTCATTATTTAGATTAAATAATTCTATTCCCCAAAATAAATTCGTGCATATTCTAAAAAAGCCAAAAGGTCATATAAGGGTTGCCAAAATAAAAGAGCAAAATCCACCAAAACAATTAGAATTAATAAAAGAAGAGGTGTTTAAGCGTTGGCCATCAACTAGCTTACTTGATATTTTAAAAGAAGTAGATCTGTTTGTTAATTTTACAGATGACTTTGTTGCAAGTGGTCCTAAAACAGGATTAGATAAAGAAATTATTTGTAAGAGACTACTTTTAGCTATTTTGGGATATGGTACAAATACTGGTCTTAAAAGTATGAGTAATGGAGAGATTAGTTACCAAGATTTACAATATATAAAGCTTAGATATTTTGATCAAGAAAACTTGCAAGCGGCTATTCGTAAAATAGTGAATAGTTTACTAAAGATTCGCTTCACATCACTATGGGGCGACAATACAACATCAGTCGCTTCAGATTCAAAACATTTTAAAGCATCTGATCAGAATTTGATGAGTAGTTGGCATCCTCGTTATCATAGCAAAGGAGTAATGATTTATTGGCACGTTGATACTTCATCTGTATGTATTTATTCGCAAATGAAAAGCTGTCATTCTTCAGAAGTAGCGGCAATGTTAGAAGGTATATTGAAGCATGCAACAAATGCAAATATAGACAAGAATTACGTAGATACACATGGTGCAAGCGAAATAGGCTTTGCATTTTCTTACCTATTTTCCTTTGCTTTGATGCCAAGATTCAAAAATATTCATAAACAAAGATTGTATTACACTGATAAAGAAGAGCAAAAAGGCTTAAACCATATAGAAGACATATTAGTGCGTCCTATTGACTGGGAGCTAATCAAAAGACATTATGAATATATTATACAACATGCTATCTCATTGAAATTAGGAATAGCTGATACAGAAGGATTACTCAGAAAATTTACTAAGGGTAATGTACAACATGAAGCATACCAAGCCATTAGAGAGTTAGGAAGAGCAGTAAAAACTATTTTCCTATGTAATTATTTTAATTCTCTAGAACTAAGACAAGAAATACATAGTGCATTAAATGTTGTAGAACGTTGGAATGGTGTTAATGACATTATATTTTATGGAAAAACGGGAGTATTTCGTAGTAATAACCCACTAGAGTTCAAATTATCTACTTTATGTTTGCATTTATTACAACTATCAATGGTGTACATCAATACTTTAATGCTACAACAAATATTAGTGGAATCATCTTGGTTAGAAAGGATGAGTAATGAAGATAAAAGAGCGATTTCTCCTCTAATTAGTGAACATATTAATCCATATGGTAGTTTTAGTTTAGATCTAAATAAGCGTTTAGCAATTAATGTTGACCAGGCTCTTTTTGCAAGGGAGGTAGCATAACCATGAATAAAAGAACTCCGCCAAGAAAAAAAGCTCTACAATTAGCTAAATACCTAAGATCTGAATCACCGGATTATGGCTATTTACGTACTGTATTTATGTATTTAAGGCAAGAATTAGAAGTAGTAGTTACAGCTCAACCTAAAAAATTACCTTATGTTCCAAATGAAGAAGAAATACAGAAATACTATGATGTAATATGGAAAAGTAAAAATATACAGGACATTATAATTATAAAAGTATTAATATATACAGGTATAAGAGTAAGTGAGCTGGTAAGGTTAAAAAAGCCTGATGTTGACCTGAATGGATGTCAAATTAGAATTATTGCTGGAAAAGGAAAAAAAGATAGAATAGTACCGTTTCCAAAAAGTTTTCGGGAAACATTAGCAATGTATATCACCAGTACCGCAGAGAATAAGACATTGTACTTATTTGAGTCAAGCTGGAAAAAACCATATTCTGATAGAGGAATTAGAAGAATATTAGAAAAATATAGTAATTTAGCTGGTATGAGGCAGAATATTTCTCCACATAAATTACGTCATTTTTTATTTACTTGGCTTAAAAAAAGAGGAATAGACGACGCACTCATCCAACCATATTCTGGTCATGAAACCCGCAAGTCTCTAGAGATTTATTCAAAATTATCATTATCAGAAGCTCAAAAAATATATGAAGAAAATATCAAGAATTTTCCAGTTTAAGCTGCTCAACTTTGCCGCTCCTTGCACGATCTTTAGT
>NZ_MXAX01000069.1:0-1023 GCF_019249195.1 Rickettsia sp. TH2014
AAATACTAAAATTATTAGTATTTGTTTATTGTTTTTATGGACCCCGGGGTCAAGCCTATAGTACTGGGCAGTTTTTGAGAAGACCTCGATGACATCCCTGCGAAAGTGAGGATCCAGGCTAAAAAATCTTAATTTCAAAAATTTTCTGTATTTATACTTTTTTTTCTGGATTCCCGCTTTCGCGGGAATGACATAAAGAGCATTTACCGGCCCACGCAACAATGCCTATGGGGAATGTGATATAAGAGTCATGCAACAAAGCAATCTTATTGCAGGAATAACATCAAACTAACTATTAAACTTAGCATCAAATAGCTCTTTATGTATCACCGTCCAAATTAGGTGTATCTTCACTAAGTGTTTTAATTTCATTAAGTAAAAAGAATTGTGATTTAGCAATTTCTACTAATCTAGAACCTGTTTTAGTCCCAGTATTAGCATCAGCATCAGAAACATAACCTCCTTCTAAAGGTAATATGTGCACTGAAGTAGCAAGTGCTTCGATGTTTTCTTCAAAAACCTCTTGATAAGGCAGGTTATGAAAGAGGTCTATTATTTCTGCTTTTAACATCTCTATAATTGTTATATATTTCTTATGCTTATCCTTATCAGGATTAAATATCGAAAGATCAGCTTTATGCTTAATTAATAATCTGCAAATATCTTTATATGTAGGATTTTCCGGTTTATCTATAAGTGAATTTAATGCTAAAAGAACTACTTTACCTCTTTCTAACATTACAGCATTAGGATTACCGTCATGCTCTAATAAAACTTTAAGCATTTCTATATACGTAAGTGGATCGTGTTCCGGTTTAGAACCTAAAGCTTTATAATTGGGTTCATAGGCTGCGATTGCATCAGATACTACTAAAGCAACAGGATCTTCTGAGTGGTCATGTGCTGTTGCGCCATATTTAAACAACTTTTCTAAAATTTCGACATTACCTTTTATTATTGCTGATATAACGCCTTGAGATGCAATAGCTTCTTTTATTAGGTCGTGCCTCCGTATTGCAGTTT
>NZ_MXAX01000070.1:0-78 GCF_019249195.1 Rickettsia sp. TH2014
CACCATACTTTGATCTCCATTTATAAAATGTCGCTGATGGTATTTTGTGCTCTCTCAGTATAGACGCTACAGGCATCC
>NZ_MXAX01000070.1:175-2652 GCF_019249195.1 Rickettsia sp. TH2014
CTCCTTTTGTCGATTGTTTTTGGGGGGGTTACCGAACTACATTAATAGCTTCATGTAATTTACAAAGAAAATGTATAGGAATAGATATTAATTTAGAATACAAAAATCTAGCATTACAAAGATTAAATTCTAAAGGTTACAAAGAACATAAAGATTTTAGTTATTTGATTGGTGATGCTTTATCTGTTTTAAAAAATATTGATAATATTGATTATATCGTAACATCCCCACCATATCATAATATTTTAAGAAATGATGCTAAGGGAATTAGAGCAGACAAAAAGTCATAAATATTTTAGAAACGGCGGTAGACTTGGAGTTGAATATTATTCAAACGAAGAAAAGAATTTAGGGAATAAAAATAACTATGAAGATTTTTAAAATCTTTACAAGATATCATGCAATTAGCTTATGAGAAGCTAAATCACAAAAAATATTGTACTATTGTTATCAGTGATTTTACAGTGGATAAGCAAGAAGTAAATGTTCAAGGACATATTATCAAATTAATGAGGGACATCGGTTTTGAATTTTCAGGAACAATTATTTTGTTACAACCAAATAAGCCATTATATCCATTTGGTTATCCTTATGCTTACAAAATAAATCATCATCAAAATATGATTACTTTCAGGAAAATATAAGAAAATAAATCAATTATACCCCTTAGCTTTGATTAACATACAAGCTATGTTAGCGTTTCCTTGAGCTAATGCAATATCTAATGGATATTGGCATTCATCGTTTAGAATAGAAATTTTAATACCTCGTATGACCAAAAATTTTGCTAAATAGTAATTATCGTTATAAATAGCAGCAGTTAGTAATGTTTCACCGCTTCTACTTTTTTCTTGCAATATTGGATAAACGTCAAGTAACGCACGCAACCCAAAAAGATTGTTTCTATCAACTGCTCTAAAAGCATTATCTACTGCCTTACAATAAGATAGATTGGCATAAATATCTTTCTTTTTATTTATATCATTATCATATTTAATAAAACTCTCTACAACTTTTTTTCTTTCAGCACTTGCTATCCATTCTTCTTTCTTTTGGAACAGCTCTATATAGGCATACATATCCATCTGCTCTAAGGTCGCTTGCTCTGTTAGTTTACCAAGAACTATATCATCATCAGGTAAAAGTAACATTTGTGTTTCATCTTTAACGAATTTTGTTGTCGATTCCGAGGTTTCATTATTCACCTTATCATCCTGTTTTTGAATCGTGACATTCGAAGAGCTTACCGGAGGTGATTTCTCTTGATTATTTGTAGTTTGATTATTATTGACTTGCTTCTCTAAAGTCTGAGGTTGATTCGGCTTCACTACAACAACTGGTATAAGCGGCGTATTCCAATCTTGTTTTTTTGGGACATCTGAAACAGCAACAAATGTCTCTTGAGAGTTATTTATTTCCGCCGAAGAATCAGTTGTAGGAACTACTTTAGACGGAGTAGTAACGGGTGTATTTGGGCTAGGAGGTGTTATAGGCTGTGTAGAAGGTTGATTTGTAGGCATTACCGGAGGTGCAGGTACGTTACTAGGTACTGCCGGAGTTTCTGCAGGAGGTGCCGTTGTCGGCGTAGTACTAGGGGTAGTAGTATCTTGGATTACCGGCGGGCTGACCACAGGCGGAGAAACAGCAGGCATATTAGGTATAGATTGCGGTGCTATCGGTGTTACGCTTTCTTCCTCTTTATTAGCATCAGGAGGTGGATTAAGCGGAATAGGCTTATGCACAGGCGGCAAATTGGTTGGTTTATATATTTGCACCGGTCGCTGCGGAGGCACTACATAACTTCCTGCTTGAGCCGGAGGCATAGATACTATCGGTCTCGGTACATTAGGAGTTATAATATTAGAAGCTAAATTTGTATCTTTATGCTCATTAGAAGTAACTTCTTCCTCATGTATTTCATTACTTATAGCACTAGGTAACTTTGCACTACCAATATCTATAAAAGGTCCAGATGTTTCCGATTCATTAGGTGCTTGTTGTGTATCCGGTGTGTTATCATGAGAAGCTAAATTTGTACTATTTTCATGTTCATTACTTGCGGTGACACTAGGCAACGACGTATTACCGGTATCTATAAAAGGTTCAGATGCATCAGCTTCAGTATGCTTTTGTGAAGCTAGCTTTGGCTCTTCTTGAGGAGCCGCTTTAGTTTGCTCATTTGGCTGTTTAGGGGAGATATTTCTCTTTTTCGATTTACTAAAAAATTGCTTAAATTTATCAAAAAAAGAAATATTAGAATTAGAACTAACATCCTTATCTTTAGTATCTATTTCGGCAGCCGGTAATGATGGCGGTAAGGGCGGAGGGGAAGCATAACTTTGCACTGCAACCAATAACAGATTGATAAAAAATAATATCTTACATAATTTATTTAACATATAATTCCTTATTAAATAATTATCCTAAAACGTCATTGCGAGCAGCCGTAGGCTGCGTGGCAATCTCATGAAATAATA
>NZ_MXAX01000070.1:2659-7283 GCF_019249195.1 Rickettsia sp. TH2014
CCTGAGATTGCTTCGTCAAAACTTACAGTTTTTCCTCGCAATGACGTTGAGGTTACTCTACCTCTTACTATTCTGCACCAATTTCTTTATTTCAATTTCTACTAACTCTTTAACAAGTACAGGTAGATTTTTATCAAGCCAAGCTTTAAGTTCCGGTTTTAACATCTCAATGACTAATTCTTCAAGTGCATTTTTAGATGAGATATTATTATCCAGCTTTTTATCTTTAATAGTATCGGTAAAATTTTTAAAAATATCACCTACCGCTTCAGCAGATTTAGTGGATATTAACTTTTCTTCCTCATCTTGATTTGCTATTTCCGTTAGTTCTAATATATCTTCATCTTCACTATCATTTTCATAAATAGGATTTTTACGCTCGTTAATTACTCCTTTAATCGATTTTAATATGTCTTCTACAGACATATCTTGGTTCTTTTTATTTTCCTTACTCACGTTAGAAACCTATAAACATTTTCTTTTTAATAGTCTTAAACTCTTCTTCAGGGCTAAAATATTTTACTTTAAGTTTTAAACTTTGAGCCGTTAGCTCGCCGATTAACAATTTCATTTGATATGCCGCAAGTACTGAATTCTTATACGCATCCACACGAGTTATTTTTGCTTCATACAATTTCTGCTCAGCATCTAAAACATCGAGTATAGTTTTGGAACCGACTATTTCCTCTTGCACCGTACCGTCATATGATATTTGTGCAGCCTCCACGCCTTGATTAGCTGCAACAATACGAGATTTTGCTGCTTCAAATCCTTCCCACACACTTACAACACCCGCTTGTGTCTGCTTTATCGCACTATCAAGCTGAACTGCACTACTTCTTGTTTGGTTTTTAGCCGATCTGATTCTTGAATATTGAGCTCCTCCATCTGGATAAATAGGTATGTTTACCGAAAGAATAGTAGTATAGCTTTTATTGTTTATATTTTGAACAGCTGGATCTTGTGGATTATAGTTAGTTCTACCTGATTGCAACTTTACACTTACTTGCGGCAATAATTTTCCTTTCTGCATCATTTCCAAAGCTTTCGCCGAAGTTACATTATGCCTTGCCGAATCAATATCGGGATTTAACTTAGCGGCTTTTTTTGTTAACTCATCCAATGAAGCAGGTAATCTATCAGGTAAATGAGGCATAGTTATATCAGTAGCCTCTATTCCGAATACTCTAATAAAATTTGCTTTTTTTCCTTGAAAATCGGCATAGGCAGCTAGTTTATTCGTTTCTGCCGCTGCAAGCCCTGCTCTTGCAGTTGCTATATCTATTATCGTTGCTTCCCCTAGTCTTAATTTCTCTTCAACAGTGTTAACTTGTTGTATGTTAGTACGAACTCTACTTTCAGAAATATCATATTTTTCTTTGCTCTCAAAACAATCAAGATAAGCAGTTATTAAATTTAATAATATTTTTTGTTCGCCAGCATAATATTCGCCTCGTGATGCTCTAAACCCTGATTGAGCAGCTTTAAGAGCCGCAACACTAGAACCACCGCTAAATAATGATTGCTCAATTGTTAATGCACCTTGATTGCTATCTGTCTCTTTTGGAGCAAGACCAAGCCTATCAGTATATTTTTTATTATATTTAGTCTTACTATTTTGTCTATTAATCTGCAATCCGGCACTAGGCATAAATCCTGAGAAAGCTTGAGGGAACTGCTCAATCGCATTCAAAAACTTAATTCTAGCAGCTTTCAGCTCCTCATTATTCTTATATCCTTCAGTTAAAGCTTCCTGCAAATCAACAGCAGCAGCCGAACCGGTTAGTAATAATGTGATAATAAATGTAGTTAATTTACGCATAAATTTTTTGAATAATTGATAATATGTTAGTTAGATTAGTTTAATCTTTCAAGAATATACCTATATCCTAATAAAACAATATAAATCTATTGTAGCAATGTTAGCACGTAATATAACAAAAATTAATCTCAAGGGCAATGATAACTATTTTACATTTTATTTTACGGTTATAAAGCTTTAAGATTAATTAATTTTGGTAACAAAATAATAAATTTTATGTCTATAATTAATTTTTCTAGTTTCAGCGGATTAAACAAAGAACAACAAGAAGAACTACAAAGACTGTTAATAAAATTAAAAGGTTTTACAAAATCTTTGAAAATGAATGTAAAAGATTTGGAAGATCATTTATTTTATATTTTACAAAATTCTTTAAATGAATTATCTCACACTGAAAATATCGATGTAGAGAAAATAGAAAAACTTTTTAATAGAACAATCCAAGAATCACTAACTACTTTATCTGAAGCACTTGAGAAAGCATATCAAGAACAGTTAAAAACAAAAGATATTTTTTATTTGACGGGATTATTGTAGAAAAATGTTTAAACGTTTTAGAACAAGTTTTAAAATTTCAGCAAGAATTAGATAAACTCTACCCTGGAGCTTCTAAAAAAATTATAGAATCATTAGAAAATATACTAGCTGGAGTTATATCGACTCAAATACCGATGCTTGGAATATTTATACAAACAAGCGGTATACTTGAAAAAGTAAATAACCTCATTGATTCGGAAAAATTATTACCGAAAGTAACAAACTTGCACAATGATATAAAAGAAATGAGGCAAAAGACTAAATCTAATGACCAGATTGAAAACCTTTATGAACAAGCTAAGAAAGTTGCCGCAATTTCAGAAATCTCAAAGGAAGCGCCTCGAAAAATTATTGAAATAGCAAATAAAAACCCTAATAACAGAGCTTCACTAGAGAATGTTGCAAAAGCTGCTAAAGCTATACCAAAAAGCAAAGATGAAGTAGAAGAAAAAATAGCAGAACTAAAAAGTAATATTGAAAATGCAATTCCGCAAGATATAAATATTGACAAATTAAACTCTGTAAAGAATACTATTTCGGATAATCTAAATGAAGCTAAAATAGAATTATTAAAAGTATTAAATCCGGAAGCTTCTTTTGGCGAAAAGATAGAATCCTTATGTAAAGCCGCAGAAAAAGCTACGGAAATTGCAAGCGACATAAAAAATAGTAGGAGTAATACTAGGAAGTAAAGAACTCGGAAACGTTATAAGTCTAGCAATAAAAACTAACTTATTACCGCCTCCGGTCTTAACAGTTGCAAAGCTAGCTCCTGATATAACTAACTTAGTTAATATAGATAAAGCAGTGGTTACGATGCTTTCTAAAACACAAAACTTAACTCAACAACAAGGAAGAGCAAAATAGTGTCTAATTCTAATACTCATATTTTAATTGCCATAGGTTGCTTAGCATTATTATTAATATTTTTAATGTATAAGAAAATAGCAGCACGTAAAAAAAATATATTACCTACTGAAGGAGGTAATATTGGTGATACGCCAAATGTTGCCCTTAATAGTCAAAAACCGGAAAATAAAAAGCTGACATTACAAGAAAGAATAGAATTATCTTGGAAATTCCTTTATGACATCACGGAAGTTATTTTAAATAAATTCTCTAAAGAAGATGTTATTCAAGTGAATAAATGCGGTCAAGTTTTATTTGAAAACGGCGTTAGATATGAACATGTAGTCGATCTTGCAATCCCTCAAGTCAAATCTCATACTCAAGCAGTTGAACAAGAACAATCTAAAGGTAAAAAAGCCTTAGGGGTGTAACTCTTTGCTTTAAAAAGTAGTATTTTATGCTTCTTTTTAAAGCAGGTTTAAAATCAATACTAATATAACTATTTAGGAACTCATTCCTAAATAGTAAGCTTTTTTAGGAATAAACTTTGATTAAGTTAGATTATAAAAGGCAGCATTCTTAGCTAAGTAGGTAAATTTTATTTAAACCATGTCTAGCATATATCTTGTTACTATATCGTTTAATAAAAGTAAGCAATTCTTACTAAAGGATTATGGAAAGACTTGGCATTTACTTTGTAGTTTTATCGGTTCTTTATATCAAAACGGTAATATATTAAATAATGGAGAATTTTCTAGTCCCACAAAAAATAAACTGGTTTTTTATGCAGTAATTCCTAATAAAGATACTTTTCATGCTTCACATTTAAGCTATCAGGCATTGAAAGATAAAGATGAATTAGAGCAATTGGGCGTAATAATTAGTTATAAAATAACAGCAGACTATATTAGTGCAACCCCTATTGATATTGAAGAAAATATTGAAAATGCAAAATTTCTCTATTTATATCTTATTTCATAGTCAAAAGCTTATGAAGAGCAGCTTGTATTACGTACAGATGAAGGGATATATCTACCTTTATATATAATAAATGGTAAAGACCGATATCTCGGAGGAACAATTACCTCTTGGAAAAATGATTATGCGGCGGCTCGCAGATTATGGCTTTTTCAAGCTATAAAAAATTAGAACCGTTAATGGAAAGACTATTAGCAGAATTAGACAGTGATATTTCTATAGAAGGAAGAAAAATTAGTAAGCGAATACAAAAATGTTTAAAAAAGAAAGTTTTTTATCCTATAGCAGAACCGGTATCAGGAAACTCATATGCACGTTCTAATTATTCAAATTGCCCATCTTGTAAAAAAGATTGGCAATTAAAAACAACATTTCATGGAATATTTGATTATAATTGTAGAAGTCAAGATTTAATCTTACAGACATTATAAAAATTAT